>WQXC01000031.1 GCA_009785045.1 Treponema sp.
AGTAAGCATATAAATTACACGTTGAGCGACATCAAAGACTGTCCCTCTGGAAATATATGAAGGATTTTCAAAAATGATTATATCATTTCGTTCAGTTTTAACGGGACTTGGTAATTTAAAAAAACCTGGTAATAGTTCAGGTCCGTATACAATTTTATTTACAAAAACATGATCCCCAATATTCAGAGAATCAATCATTGAACCCGATGGGATTCTATATGCCTGAATAAGATATTGATTTACAAGCAAAACCATACATGCTGCCCATAAAAAAGCATCAAGCCAGTCTATTATAGTGTTTCTTTTTTTTCGTTTTTCTTTTTTTATATGACGTATCCGGGCTCTTTTTGTCAGTATTTTCTCGGTAATTTCCTGGATTCTATCAAAAAAGACAGCTTGTTTATCATTTTCCTGCATTTGAGCCATTTTATCATTAATTTATAAGTTTAAGCAATAGAATATATTATAATAATCTTTACTTTAGTGCCAAATACCATGTAAAATAGTTATTAATTAAGATCATAAACTTAAAGGAGGGACTTTAATTGTTTAAAGGAATAGCAAAATTACTTCTTGCCTTAAACGGCAATGTAAAGAAAAGCCAGATTGCTTTAGGATTCTGCTGGGGGCATTTATTGGGCATAATTCCAATTGGCAATATTTTTTGGCTTGTTTTATTTTTTATATCATTCTTTTTCAGGCATAATCACGCGGCAAAATTAGCCTCCATGGCATTTTTCTTGATTTTATCTTCTCTGCTTGCGTATCAGATTGATGCTTTCGGCTGGTTTATCCTGACAGATATAGAAGCGCTGCAGCCATTGTTTATTTCAATGTACAACATGCCTTTTGTACCGTTCACAAATTTTAACAACACGCTTGTTATGGGCGGACTCGCTGTGGGTATGCTTCTCTGGTTTCCGCTTTTTTTATCGTTAATGGCATTTATTCCGTTTTTCCGTGATAACATATCTCCCAGGATCAGGAATTCCAAAGTTGTTGAGGTTATATTAAAATTCCCGTTATTCTCATCAATCGATAAAGCGATGAAGGGTTAGGGGGAAAAAATGAAAGAAAAAGGAACTATTAAGGTTATTCCTATTATTTTTGCATCAGCGATAATCGTTGCTGTTGTAATTTTCTTTACAGTTTTTGCTAATCCCCTTCTTGGGAAAGCAATGGAAAAAGGCCTGGAAGCAATTTTCCAGGCAAAAGCAGATGTCAGAGGTTTTCGTTTATCATTAATTGATTTTGAAATATCTGTAAGAAGCATTACTGTTGCAAACCGTGACAGCCCAATGTTAAATCTTTTTGATATGGGAAAAACAGGTATTAAACTTAAACCGCAGGCAATACTTCGCGGGAAAGTTTATATCGAATGGATAAAAGCGGATACAATCCGTTTTGGAACACCCAGAACTGTATCAGGAGCATTGCCGGCAAGACCTCCAAAGGAAAAACCGGAAAAGCCGCCTAAACCAGAATCTCCGCCGTTAATCGACCTTAAAAACTTTGATGCAATGGCTTTAATTAATCAGGAATTTGACAAGCTTAATACTCCAAGACTTTATGATGATGCAATTAACACATACAACGAAACTGCAGCAAAATGGCAGGGACAGGTTGAAGATACTACTGCAAGAGTTGCAGAACTTCGTACAGTGACTACCCCGCTTATCAATTTGAATGTAGGCGATCTTCGCGATGCAGATGCAATCAGAACTGCAATATCAGATTTAAATACCGCAGTTAATACTGTGCAGGCAGCTACCAATGATGTTTCTGTTATAGTATCAGGACTTGAAACTGATATAAATACTGCCCGCAGGCTTGAGACAAATGCGCGTAATTCAATAACAGATGATATTAACCATTTACGATCATATATCGATCTTGGCAGCGGCTCTGCTTTTGCTGCTCTTGAACCATTTATCCGCGAAATGCTTTCCGATACAGCGGAAGAATATATCGAATACGGCCTTATGGCTCTTGAAGTTTTGGAAAGATTAAAAGCCGAAGCAGCGGCAAAACCAAAAGATGAAAAACCAAAAAAAGAAAAAAAAGTTGTCTTTAAAGGCAGAGATGTACATTATCCGGTTGCAGCTTATCCGGCATTTTACCTTGGCCTGCTTTCATCTGATTTTACCCTTGATTCCTGGAAATGGGATTTTAACCTTAAAAATGTTAGCTCCAGTCCGGATATAACAAATAGACCAGTATCTCTTGATATCGATCTGTCTGAAACCGGAGAAAATTTAAAACGTAATATTAACTTTACCGGCAGCGCTGATTTCAGAACAGATCCGCAGGAATTATTTAACGCAAAATTATCCGGCAGCGGCTTTCCTGTAAGTTTGGGTGACAAACTAAGTAACGTTGGTATAAACGGTCTTGATGGTGAAATCCAAAATATGTCTATTTCGTTAAGCAGTAAGGATAACAGTATTTCCGGAGGCGGCGAAGTAATTTTGGGTAATGCCCGGATTATCGATCCAAGCGGTACTATCGCAGAAGCTGTTGATACAGCCGTCAGGCAGGCGGACAGTATTAACCTTGGTATAGAATATATTCAACGGCCGGATGAAAGAGATATTTTTAATATAACTACAAATATCGCTAATTTAATCGCACAAGCCTTAAGAAACACCGCAGAAACTTATGCAAGAACAGCAATGGCAGATATTGAAAGAGCTTTACGCCAAAAAATTGATGAATACATTGACGGCAGATTCGGTTCGAAAGATCAGGTTGATACGCTTATGAGAACCGCAAGGGGTGACAGCGCCGCGATTGGTCAGATAAAGAACTCGCTTGATGCCAAAAAAGATGAGCTGGAACAAAGATTAAGGTCAATGGTTGGCGGCGCAGCGCAGCAGGCAGGTCAGCAAGCCGAACAGGCTATCCGGGACAATTTACCAGGAAATCTGCCGACCTTACCAGGCGGTTTAAGGCGTTAGGCGTTAGAGATACTGTTTCTTGACATTTTTTCTCTTTATTGGTATTCTGTCATTATAATTGGCATATATTCCAGGAGTTTAAATGAAACGTTCATTAATTTTCTTGTTTATTCTAGTTTTGGCGTTTCCTGCGGGTGTTTTAGCACAACAGGGCGCTGCGGGAGTCCGTGATTATGTTGGTTTGATTAATCAGACTTATCATCCCGGTATTGTATCATATTTCGAAAAAGCAAAAGACAGGCTCTCCAAACAGGGCGAGACTAATGCTGTAAGAAACATTGATCAATTTTTAAGCGGAGCTTTTGGCTCAGGTTTTCTTTACAATGATGCCCGCGGTAATTTGTTTGTTTTAACAAATAACCATGTCATTGCCCAGGCTCATACTCTTTCTATTACTTTTGAAAGAGCAGATGGATCAAAAGTAACAATCGAGAACCTGTCAATTATTGCTGTAGACGAAGAAAAAGACATAGCAATTCTTGCGCTTCCGCAGGGAGCAAGACCTCCTGTAACAAGAGGTTTGACCCTTGTTACACGCGCCATACAGGAAGGCGAAGATGTTTTTTCAGCCGGTTTCCCCGGACTTGGAAGAACTGCTATCTGGCAATTTGGCCGCGGAATGGTATCTAATGCTTCTGTAAGATTTCCCAAAAGCCGCGATGACGAAACAATGATGGGTCCGTACATTCAGCACACTGCCCAGATTGATGCCGGCAACTCCGGCGGTCCGCTTCTTGTTACCCAGGCAAACGCGCCTTCCGGATACGCAGTAGCCGGAATGAATACATTAAGCGGTGTAAACAGGCAGGCTGCAAACTATGCGATTCCTGCAAGTGTTCTCCAGACTTTTATTAACAATTCACAAAATCAAAGACCGGAAACTTACAAAGATGCGCTGGATACCCGGCTTGAAACATTTATCGAAGGTCTTGGCGTAAACAGAGCTGTTTTCCCGCATATAACAGAATTCCTTTCGACCGACTGTATTGGCGAAAACGCCGAATATGCTATGGATATAATGTTTGAAAAAGCAACAAGAACTGTTATCCGATCATTTATTGATAAAGCAGAAGAAAGTATTATAAGCGCTATGGCTCTTTCTGTTGCATGGCTAATCGAAGACAGTGTAAGAGGAACCGGAGCTATAAGAGCTTCTGTAAAAGAAGTAACCGGCGAAGGCGAAGAATACACGGTTATTTTTACAATAAATAACAGAGATGTAGAATCTGTGTGGGTACGTGAGTACGGCAACTGGCGAATCAGAAAATTCGGAACCGTTGCTGCAGGCGACCAAACACTTCTTTCCAAACGCCAATCACAAAGGGAAGCAGATGCAAACCTTAGAACAGACGGTGATTTATTTATAGAAGCAGGTTATGGATACCTTTTTGACAAATCACCATACTCTCTTTATGCATCAATCACCATATGGTTCATGAGTATTAATTTTTACTTTGTTGACTCAGATAATTGGAGTATAGGCGCTGGATTTGGCAAACACTTTGGCATTCCTGTTAAAAATGTTGGTATTATACCTTTTTTCAAAGCAGGAATGGGTGTTATTAATGATTCAGAGCCAAAACGCACCACCCCTGCTTCACCCTGGGAAAATAATAATGACTTTGGTTTTGATTTTTATTTTTCCCTGTTTGGTCAAGCAGGAGTTAAAGTAACAACAAACCATGTTCCAGGTCTCTTCCTTGGAGCTGCATTCCAGTATAATGCTTCATTTAGTCAAGAAGACTATATAAATCCTTTTATACAGGGTCTTACGTTCTCGGTAGGTTATACCTATTAATATAATTTATTAAGGAGTTTATTATGAATAAAACTTTATTGCTTATTTTAGTTGTTTCTGTTTCTTTTATCGTGCTTGGCTGCGGTACTACTGCTTTTAATTTTAACGAAGATCTTCCAGCCAGTGATGTAGCAGTAATATACTACGCCGGTGTAGACATTATTGAATACAATGGTATGGGTTTACACTGGAAAGCCCCGATGATGGGTAAATTAAAACTTACAATACCTGGCGGAGATACTCTGTTTGTTCTTAACGGTACTACCGGAACAGCAAATATGGGTTATACAACCTATAGGAGTGTACCGTTTACCTTTAATTTTGAAAAAGGCAAAGAATACACTATGTATATAAACCAGGGTCAGATTGGCATTCACAGTGGTACAAAAGCAACCATGAAAACTCATATTGCTACATTCAGCATGAGAGACGGTCAGACTCTCATTATGGAAAACGGAAAACGCATCAGATAGTTAATTTATCCCGCGAGAGACGACAGTTTCTCGCGGATAAACTCGCTCTTTTCCCGTAAACCAATACTTCCTGTTGTAAGCATAAGCACATTGGGCTTCTTTGGATCCAGTTTTACTTTTCCGGACGATTCCTGCATCATTCTTATTAGGCGTTCAACCTTAACACGCGCTACCTTTGCAAACTCTATCCGTACTACACCGCCTCTCTCTTTAAGCGAAGAAACCGTTAACTGACGGCATATAATCCTTATTTCTGCAAGTGAAAGTAAAGAAGAGGCTTCGTCGGGAGGATTGCCAAAGCGGTCCAACAGTTCTGCATAAACCCGCTCTAAATCTTCTTTATCCCGAATGGCAGCTATCATTTTATAAACTTCCATTTTTTCCTGCGGCGAATCAATGTAAGAATCAGGAATATAGCCGGAATATTCAAGTTCTAAAAGCGTCTCTGTTTCTGCTTCGTAATCTGAATCCTCAAGGCGCCTTACCGCTTCATCCAAAAGTTTTATATAAAGGTCAAAACCAACCGAATAAATGTCTCCAGACTGTTCTCGTCCAAGAAGATTTCCTGCTCCTCTAATTTCCATATCTTTCATTGCAATCTTAAAACCAGAACCTAGCTCTGTAAAATCAGAGATTGTCTGTAATCTTTTCATTGCAATTTCGGAAAGCGCTTTTTGCTCAGGATATAATAAATATGCATATGCAACACGATCTGAACGCCCTACCCTTCCGCGAAGCTGATACAGCTGTGATACTCCGTACATATCTGCACGATCAATAATAATTGTATTTACATTTGGAATATCTATCCCGTTTTCTATAATTGTTGTGGAAACCAACACATGAAACCCGCCGTGAATAAAGCGGCGCATTACATCTTCCAGATCATGTGCATCCATTTGACCGTGTGCAGTTTCGATCATTACCTCCGGAATAAGGCGTTCAAGTTTAAGGCGTATGTCTCTAAGCGTTTCAATGCGGTTATGCAGGAAAAAAACCTGTCCTCCCCTTTCCACTTCGCGGCGAATTGACTGCGCAATCAAATAATCATCATATTCTTCTACAAATGTTTCTATCGGGTGGCGTCCCGGAGGCGCTGTTGCTAAAAGACTCATATCCCTTATTTTAACAAGGCTCATATGTAAAGTGCGCGGAATTGGGGTTGCAGACAGTGTGAGGCAGTCTACATTTGTTTTTAATTCTTTAAGGCGTTCTTTATCTTTAACGCCAAAACGCTGTTCTTCATCAATAACTATAAGCCCAAGATTTTTAAAATGAACATCTTTTTGAATAATACGGTGAGTCCCGATTAAAAGATCGATTTCGCCGTTTTTTAATTTGTCTATAATAATCCGCGTTTTTCTTTTATCAACAAAGCGTGAAAGCATAGCAACATTCACCGGAAAACGCGAAAACCGCTCCATAACATTTTCATAATGCTGCTCCACAAGTATCGTTGTTGGAGCAAGAAAAGCGGCTTGTTTTCCTCCCATTACAGCTTTAAAGCATGCTCTAAGCGCTACCTCAGTTTTTCCATAACCTACATCGCCGCATATAAGCCTGTCCATAGGAGATATGCTTTCCATATCCTCTTTAATTTCGTCAATGCATCGAATCTGATCTTCTGTTTCTTCGTACGGGAATGCCGCTTCGAACATAGTCTGCCATTCCGAATCTTTTGGAAATGCGTATCCTTGCGCCTGTTTTCTTTTTGAATACAACTCGATTAATTTTTCTGCAATATCTTCTACAGATTTTTTAACTTTATTTTTTCGGTTTTCCCAGCTCTTGGAGCCAAGAGTATCAAGGCGCGGCGGCAATCCTTCGCTGCCAATATAACGCTGAACCAGATTAAGCTGTTCAACAGGCACAAATACCGTTTCTTCACCTGCATATTCAATTTTAATATAATCTCTTTCATGCCCAAGCGCTGTAAGCCGTTCAATTCCCTTAAATTGCCCAATACCGTGATTTACATGAACAATATAGTCTCCAGGATTTATTTCAACAAATGTATCAATAGGGCTGGATTTTACAGTTTTTAGTGAGCGCGGAGGACGTTTTCTTCTTCCGAATATTTCATTTTCCTGTATCAGCATAAATTTAATGTCAGGAAGCGAAAAACCGGCTGTAAGCGGAACTGCGATTATAGAAAGTGATTTATGAGGCTCTAAAATTATTCTGATTCTGTCTGCCTGCGCCTCCGATTCCGCTGCAACCGCTATCTGCCATTTGCTGTCCAATAGCGAGGAAAATTCTTCTTTTAAATAATTCATGTTGCCAAAAAAACTGCGTCCGGGTTCACATGGCAATGTAATATTACAGATGCCAGGTTTAGGTTCGCCTATAATCGACCGGAACGAAACTATCCTGTTATTTTTACTTTTATAATTTTCCAATAAATTACAAAAATTAAAAAGCAGTTTTTCCGGCAGCGGGTATTCCTGTTTTTCCCTGACTGCTCTTGAGTATAATCCCTGATATTCCTTAAGATAACTTTCGTCTGCATTTTCAAGCCGCTCCCTGTCTAATAAAACAATGGTACTTCTGCTGTCCATATATTCAAAAAGATTACCTATTTTTTCAAAAGCAAGCGGAAAGAAAATCTCTTCCCCTTTTATGCTGCGGTTGTTAATTAACTCCTCAATAATGCTTTTTCCGCCGTTTGTAAATTCTTTTGAAGATACAAGTTTTTTTTGCAGTTCTTCTATTCTGTCATCAGTCCAGATAACCTCTTTCATGGGACGTATTGTAAGTTCAGAAAGTTTATCGCCGCCTGTATTTTGCAGTACGGGATCAAACTGCTTTATTGTATCTACATTGTCAAAATCAAAAAGAACTCTTACAGCATGTTCATCCCCTCCCATAAATATATCGAGAACTTCTCCGCGAAGCGCAAATTCACCATGAACCTGCACCCTTGGAACACGGGTATAACCATATAGAGTAAGTGTTTTTGCAAGAGACGCAGTATCAATCTGTTTTCCGGGTTTTATCGAAACAAGCAGGTTTTTGATATATTCAAGCGGAGGAATTGCCGTTATAAGCGCTCTTTGCGGAATTATAGTAATACCTGGTTTTTTTTGAGCAAACTCACTTAAAACTTTAACCCTGTCACCGAATACGCCGGCAAGAGGAGTAAGAGCCCGGTAGGGAGCGCTTCCCCATAGTGGGAATTTTACACACGGAATACCTGAATATTCCAAATCAAGCATTAAACCATCAGCGGCATCTTCATGCGGAACAATTATATAAACATTTCCCCCGGTAAGCGTTTGGATTTGAGCGCAAATAAGTGAATTAAGCGACCCTTCGCTGCCTTCAATTTCTATAGGGAATTTCCCGGATTTTACTGCAGAGAAAACCCCAGAAAGAGCGCCTGAGTCACTTGTTTTTTTAATAAGATCAGGAAATGATAAGGTATTCATAGAATTCTACCGATTACTATAATATAGAAGTGTGTTCATTGTGAACACCCATTATAGAGAGGGAGCAAGAATGAAAAGTAAAATACAGTTTTGGGCATTTATTCTTCTGGTTTTAACCAGTTTTTCCTATTTGCATGCTTTTGAAGCCAATCCGGGTAAAGTTGAATTTAATATCCGGTTTTTTGACAGGCGGATTTACTATGTTGAATCTGACCCTATTTTTGTACAGATTACAATCACAAATAACAGCCCTTCCCCGTACCGGTTCAAGCTGGCAGATGACAGGGCTTTTTCCGTTGATTTTGACATAAGATCTATGTCAAATAGACCCCTCCCCCAGGCAGATACCCTGACCCGTAAGCGCACACAGAACAGCCAGGTGTTTTTCCGGGAAATTGCCATAGAAAGCGGAGAGTCCTTTTCATTTGTAGAGGATTTGCGCAATTATATAAGCTTTGCCCAACCAGGCTCTTTCAGGGTTCGCGCAAGGGTTTACCCGGAGTTATTCCGTTCATCAGAGGTTCCGGTAATTGAATCCAATTATTTAAGCCTTAATCTGCGTCCTGCTGTAATATACGGTCCCGATGGTTTACCAAGGGATATAGATGTTACAACCGGCGCTGTATTGGTACGTCAGGCTCTTCCGCCGGATGAAGTGGTCACATATATGCTTACAGCGCGCCAGTATTCACAGTGGGAAAGGTTTTTCCTTTATCTGGATCCTGAAGCAATGCTAAGGCGTGATGCCCTTCAAAGCCGCAGGTATAACGCTGAAAACGAAGAAGGCCGCCGCAGAATGGTAGCCGCATACAGGTTAGATCTTCAAAATTCCGTTATCGATGGCGATATTGTAATGATACCAACATCATTTGAAGTTCAAAGAACCGTTTATAATAACAACGAAGGTACTGTTATAGTATTACAGAAATACAGACACCATAATTATACAGAATTAAGACAATATACCTATTTCCTCGAAAAAAGAGATAATCACTGGATGATTGTTAATTACATTGTTCAGGGAATGGGATCAGAGTCCAACAGTTATTGACACTGTTAAAATTTTAGTATAGGATATTAAAGTGAGCAAAAAAGCATTAATTATTACTGATGGAACAGAATCTATTTGTTCAATTGCAAAGCCAATAGAAAAAGCTCTTGCCGATTTTAGTGTTAAAATTTGCAATGCAGATAAATTCGAGGGAACGGACATCCTTCCCGCCGATGTCTTTTTTATTGGCTGCGAAAATCCTTCTCCGGCTTCATTTTCTTATCTTGAAGAAATGCTGGCTCATATAAACCTTGCTTCCAGAAAATGCGGCGTTTTTTCTACCTGCCAAAAATCCCTTAAATACCTTAGCGATATACTTAAAGACTGCGAAGCCTCTCTTGGTGAAACTCTTTTATCTCAGGATGGCGGATATCAGGAATCTGACATAAAAAACTGGGTAAAAGGAATTATTAAATAATTTTGGCTTCAATCAATCTTGATGACTACATAAGAAAAGTACCCGATTTCCCAAAAAAAGGCATTCTCTTTTATGATATAACAAGTATTCTTGCATCCCCTGTTGCTTTTAAATACTGCATTGATAAACTTGCCGAAATTTATAAAAACGAAAATATTGACGCAGTTGCAGCAATAGAAGCCCGCGGTTTTTTATTTGCGGCTCCTTTTGCATATAAAATGGACATTCCGTTAATTCCAATCAGAAAGAAAGGCAAACTTCCAGGTGTTACATTATCTAAAAAATATGAACTTGAATACGCACAGGCAGAAATCGAAGTTCACAGCGCAGATGTACCAAAAGGAAAACGTGTTCTTTTAACCGATGATTTAATCGCAACCGGCGGCACATTAAACGCAGCGCGCTCTCTTCTTCAGGAAGGCGGCGCAGAAGTTCCCGGAATCTTCGGCATTGTAGGACTTCCTTTTTTAAATTATAAAAAAATACTTGATCCTACTCCCATTATTACATTGATTGACTATCACAGCGAGTGATTGACATACCATTAACAGAATTGCTATATTCTTCTCATGGCCCCTTCGTCTATCGGTTAGGACATGAGATTCTCAATCTTAAAAGAGGAGTTCGATTCTCCTAGGGGCTAAAAAATTATTTAGGCTTTCCCTACATGATCCATGATTATCGTTGATAAAGAATTTTGATTAATCCTTACTATTTTCTGCTCACGCTCATAACTTTCTGATGAATCCGAAGCATGCGCCGTATTAACCATAACATTACTGCCAAATTCCCTGCGTACTGTACCGTAGGACGCCTGATGCGGATCTGTTGCCCCCAGCACATCGCGTATTTTATTTACAGCGCCTTCTCCTTCGTAAACAAGAATCATGCTTTTTGTCTCGCCTTTTTCATCCAAGTCTTCTGTTGTATTTTCGTTTGGACGTTTGCCGGACATAAATTCAACAATTTGATGAAACTGATCCCTTGCGCATTCTGCTCCGAAACTTGCTCCAAGCAGATTTCCAAGTTCTTTGCTTATAGTAAAATGAAACTCTTTTTGCAAAAGTTCAATTGCTTTCTTTCCAAAATTTTGAGCAAGTTTTTCTTTTAATACAGCTTCTACAGGTCCGTAAAATTCCAAAGCCTGCGCAAGGGAAAAACGGTGAACTTTAATACCAATTATTCTAAGCCCTGTTCTGGAAAACATATCGATAATTGCGCCAGGTCGTGATGAATTATGAATCCAGTTATCCGGTTTTATAATTACAAGCGTTCTTTCTATTTTTTCCGGATCCGGATAAACTACATTCTGAACAAGATTTTCTCTGCCTCCAAGAAAATCTGCAAACATTCTAAGGTCGTTATTGGCTTCGTCCTGTTTTCTGGGTGTTAATACTGCAGGTTCAAAATACCGGACTTCATCGGGGTTATCGGCAGAGAAAATAAGGTCTGAATACGTATCTCGTATTGTTTCTCCGACAAGAGCGTCAACTTCAACATGTTTTGTATACAAATGACCGCATGCATTCAGTAATTGTTCACAAGGATTCTCCCCTCGAAACAGGAGTAAAAGCGACCTGTGCGGTCTTCCGCCCGACGGACCCAAATACTGTTTTACATAATCCGCCAAAAGAACCAGTTGGTTCTGCGGAGCTCTTTCTCTAAGGGAAAGAGAATATCTGTCTGCAAAATCCTGATCCGGCGCAAAAATCTGGGCACCTACCAGTTCTAAATCTGTTCGCATCATTAACCGGGAAAGTACTCCCCCGGTTCTGCTTTTTGCAACTGTGTATGGAGTTACAAGGACGTAAGATAAACCTTCGCTCATATTAAGATTATACTACATTATTGTAAACTATTATGCAATGGACTTTTTTTGTCAATTTTATTAGAATATCTTATGCTTTCAAAAATGCGAAATATCGGTATCATGGCTCACATTGATGCCGGAAAAACAACTACTTCCGAAAGGATTCTCTTTTATACCGGAAAAAGCCACAGAATCGGCGAAGTCGATGACGGCGAAGCTATTATGGACTGGATGGAACAGGAACAGGAACGAGGTATTACCATCCAAAGCGCGGCAACTACCACTTACTGGAAAGATCATCAAATATACATTATTGATACTCCAGGGCATGTTGATTTTACTGCAGAAGTAGAAAGATCACTTCGCGTTCTGGACGGAGCCATAGCAATATTTGATGCTGTTCACGGTGTTGAACCGCAGACCGAAACTGTATGGCGTCAGGCAAGACGGTATAATGTCCCCTGTATTGGTTATATTAACAAAATGGACCGAACAGGAGCCGACTTTTTCTATGTTATAGAAGATGTAAAAAATAAATTAAAAATAAATACAGTTGCCTTACAAATTCCTATAGGAAAAGAAAGTTCATTCGAAGGCGTTATCGACTTAATCGAAATGAAAGAAATAATCTGGAAAAATAACGGCGAAGATATGACAATTTCTCCAATATCTTCACAGCGCGAAGATATTGCAAGAAAGTGGCGCGAAAAATTAATCGATTCATTATCAGGTTTTTCTGATGCCATTACCGAAAAATACCTTGCAGGAGAAGATATTGAGTCAACTCTGATAAAAGAAGAAGTACGAAAAGCTGTTTTAAAAAGAGATATACTCCCAGTTCTTACAGGAGCTTCCCGCCGTAATATCGGAGTACAACCTATTATTGACGCTATTGTAGATTATCTTCCTGCGCCGGATGAAACTGCTCCTGCAGTAGGTCATAATCTTAAAAAAGAAGAAGACATTAATATTCCATGTGACCCTAACGGACAGCCTTTGGGGCTTGTTTTTAAAATTCAAAATGATCGCGAAGCAGGCTCGCTTTGTTATGTAAGAATGTACTCCGGTTCATTAAAATCAGGAAGCGCTGTTTATAACACAGGCAAGAAAAAACGCGAAAGGGCAAACAGAATATTAAGAATGCATTCAAATAAATCTGACCCCCTGGATACACTTTCTGCAGGAGACATTGGAGTTATTATCGGGATGAAACTTGCCCAGACAGGCGATACAGTAGGCAGTGAAAACTGGCCTGTAATCCTTGAAAAAATGCAGTTTCCGGAACCTGTAATTTCTATATCCATAGAACCAAAAACAATATCGGATATGGATAAATTAAAAGATATCCTTGCCATTTTATCAAAGGAAGACCCTACTTTTACAATAAGGGAAAACGATGAAACAGGGCAATTAATTATTTCCGGTATGGGAGAACTTCACCTTGATGTTCTTGTAACGCGAATACTAAAAGAATTTAAACTTGGCGCAAAAGCAGGCAATCCGCAGGTTACTTACCGCGAGTCTGTCAGCAAAATAAATGAACACAGCGAAAGTTTCTTTAAGACTATTGCAGGCAAAGACAATGCAGCCGGAATCACATTACGGGTAGAACCTGCCCAGCGCGGATCCGGCAACAAATATGTATATGCAGCAAAATCAGGCGGCAGGAGTGATGTTCCTTCTGAAATACTGGAAGCAATTGAACGCGGAATTAACAGCGCTTTTTCTTCTGGTATTGTAATGGGATACCCTTGCATTGATATAACAGCGACAGTTACCAATGTTCAGTATTCAGAACAAACCGGAACCGAGTTTGCGTTTGAAGCCTGCGCCAGCATGGCATTTGACGAAGCCTGCCGTAATGCAAGCCCTATTCTTCTTGAGCCAATAATGGCAGTTGACTTAAATACACCTCATGACTTTGTAGGCGAAGTAATGAGTCTTGTGACTCAGCGCGGCGGACACATATTAAGTATGACTTCTAAAACAGACATTGACGAGATAAAAGCGCAGGCTCCAATGGAAAAGATGTTTGGTTTTATGACAAGCCTTCGCAGCGTTTCACAGGGACGCGCCAGCTTTACGCTTGTTTTTTCACATTTCGAAAAAAAAGCGGACCGTTAGCAAAAACTGCTTTACGATCCGCCATTTAAAAGTTCTAATTATTATCTTACAAAGTAAGATATAAAGATACCTGCGACAATTGCAGAACCAATAGTACTTGAAACAATCGGACCCATAGCATGCATTAAAAGGTGATTCTCCGGATTGTATTGCTGTCCCATTCTCTGTGAAATGCGCGCTGCCATTGGCATAGCCGAAACGCCGGAGTTGCCAATAAGTGGATTAACCTTTCCGCCTGTAACAAGGCAAAGTAATTTAGCAACCAGTATACCGCCGACAGTTCCAAACGCGAAAGCTATAAGTCCGCATGCAATAATTACAAGTGTCTGCGGCTGAAGGAAAGTTGCTGCCTGCGCAGAAGATCCAATGCTTAATGCAACAAGGAATGTTAAGATACTTAAAAGGTCATTTTGGAATGCGCGAACATAGCGATCTGCAACTCCGCTCTCCCTTATTAAGTTACCAAGCATAAGCATCGAAATTAACGCTCCCGCTGCCGGAACAAATAATAAAGTTAAAATTGTACATACAATCGGGAAAATAACTTTCTGTTTTTGTGTAACTCTTTTGGGTTCCGGCATTACAATTACGCGTTCTTTTTTTGTGGTTGAAAGTTTCATAATTGGCGGCTGAATAAACGGAACTAGCGCCATGTAGGAGAATGCCGCAATCGCAATTGGCGGCAGCAAATGCGGCGCAAGCCTTGTCGCTGCGTAAATCGCTGTAGGACCGTCTGAACTGCCGATAATACCTATTGCAGCTGCTTCCATCTCTGTAAAACCTGTAAATCCGGGGATAAATTTTACAACGTACAGGGAAATAAAGAATGCAACAAAGATACCAAGCTGTCCGCCTATGCCAATAAATGCGCTTTTTGGATTGGAAATAAGAGGTCCAAAATCTGTCATTGTACCAAGGCAAAGGAAAACCAACGGCGGATAAATAACCATGCGAATTCCGCTGTAAAGGAAATTCATAAGTCCAGGAACCCATGTACCCGGCATATCAGGACGAACAACGCCCGATAAAACACCTTCAAAATTATTTTGATTAAAATGATATGCATGAAGACCTACACTGGGAAGATTTGCAATTAAAATACCAAAAGCCAGCGGAAGCAGCAAAAGCGGTTCATATTTTTTTACTATCGAAAGATACATAAAAAATAAGCTGACTAAAATCATTATTGCCTGATTCAATTCTAAATTAAGTATCCC
>WQXC01000032.1 GCA_009785045.1 Treponema sp.
ACCGGGAGATCGTCTGCGTGATATCAACTGGAAAAGTTCAGAAAAAATTGACACGCTTATAACGCGTATCTCCAATGATAATCAGGAAAAGGTAAGCCGCATAGAAGTTCATTTTCGTAACTACGGCGCGGACAACATATCGCTTGCTGCGCAATGGCTTTTGGATCGAGCCAAAGCAAGACTTTCATATTTTTTACGCAGTATTAAAGATCAGAATGTTTTGTTTGTGTTTGATGTTTTTACAGCAGCCGGAAGTTTTGAGATTCAGGACGAAGAAGACCTTGATGCATTTTTGGAAGAGCTTTCCGGTTTTTCTTTTTTTCCGCCGAAAAACGAGGTGGTTGGAGCAGCCGGCAGCAAAACTGGCGCAAGTGCAGCAGCCGCAGGAGACATGTATGTTTTTTCCACAGCATGTGATTCCGGGCTGCAGGGTTTTCTGCTAACAAACAGCCAGCGATCTGTAACGCTCTTTCTAAGTCAGCCTGGAACAGATATACAAAGAAAAGATGATGAAATACTGCATATAAGCGATTTTAATAACAAGGGCTGTGTTTTGCCTCCAAAGTTTTTACGCAGCAAAGTTAAACCATTAAATATTAATACGCACAAAATAGAAATTAACAGAGCGGGGATTACGGTATGATAAAAACCAAAGCCTCGATAATTTTATTTTCACTGCGCCTTTTATTATATTTTAGCGTTATTACATTAATTTTTATTCACCCTGGTATTACAGTTAAGTTTGACAGTATTGGTATAGCGCTTTGGTTTTTTATTATTCCGCTTATTGCAGCGATTGTCTTTTTTGTTCCGCAGCTTAATGCAATATGGATAAAAGTTGCGGCGCTTGAACCTTTCTTTTTGGCATTGGTATGCCTTAAACTTCTTTCTCTGTCGCGATCCGGCGAAGATATTGCAGAGCAAAGTTTAACACTTACACAGTTTATTCTTGTCTGGACAGTGGTAGTTTTTCTGCTGCACAGTGTTGTAATTTATTTATGCCTTTTTCCGAAAAGCCGCATAAGGGTTTGGAAAGAAGGATTAGTTTTTTTTCTTGGGTCACTTGCAGTCTTATCATTGGTAATTATTGTTTTACCTCCGGATTTTGTCCGCAACACAGTGATTGAAAATTTGGTCAGCGAGCGGATGCCAGAAATAATTAAACCGTCAGATTCGGACAGAGGATTACCGCAAAGAGGAAACGGCAGAAGGACTCTTCCCGGTGATGAAAACGGACGCGGAGAATTACGCGGTCTTTCGGAACATGACTGGCAAGGCAGGGGAGGTGGCTCCGGCGAGAGCCGCCAATATATGATAAAGATTGTAATATCTGACAGAGAGCCTGTGTATATGGGTAATGTTTTTCGCGGGCAGCTTGATCCGGTTAAAGGCTTTCTTGTTAATCACGATGAACATCTGAACGATTTAGCAAGTCAAAGATTTTTTGTTACCTGGTTTGATAACGACAGGGAACGTGATTCCGGCAGAAGAAGACAGGAAGTTTTTTCTTTATCTACTCTGCGTCATAAGTATCTGCCGTATCGTCCTGTTGTTATTGATCCTGCCATTTTAAGCGAGAATACAGGTCCCCTTCGCTATATTCATCAGGTTGTTTCAAACATACATGACGGCGATCCTCTCTACCTTGTTAATACGCCAACGCGCCTGTTTACAAATCGTGAAAGAGTTTCTCTTGCTCAGTATCTTGATGTTACGCTTGATGATGATGACAGAAAAGTATTTGAAACATACTTGAACAATGCGCTTGATGAATGGAAAAATAACCGCGAAGAAATTATTGACAGCGACCGTTACCTGACGGATATATTTTCCGGCAGGCAGAACGATTTAACCGAATACAATATGTATTTAGAAAATATTATTGCTATTCTGGTTAGTTTTTCGAAGTTTCAATATAACTTAAATCCTGATGATTCTTCTATCGAAGCGCTGGCAGATTTTCTTGTTAATGTAAAAGAAGGCGACTGTGTAGAGTTTTCCAATTCACTTGCTTTATTGGGGCGGCTTGCAGGTATTCCTTCGCGTGTTGTTACTGGTTACCTTGCTTCTGAAGGTCTGCAGACACAAGCGCATATTCGCGGGCTTGCCGCTCTTCGCAGCAGGATTCCCTATTTGCAGCAGTTCCCGTTTAATAATTTATTTATGGTAACAAACATACATTCTCATTCATGGACACAATTTTATATTCCAGATTACGGCTGGCTGGATTTTGAAGCGACATCTTTTTCCATTGCGCCGCAGGGCATGGGAGATTTTAATAATTGGGATGTAGTTATTCCGATTCTTGATCAAAACAGAACTTTCTCTAATGTGCGGAAATTTCCATGGCGTGCGGCGGGAAGAACGGCAATTACCCTGGTTGTTTTGGCGCTTGTTTGCGCATATGCTCTGCGCTATGGACGCGAGCTTACCTTATCCCTTGGTGTAAAACGCGGAGGCAGAGAAGGAGCGCGTTCGCTGTACCTGCTGCTTCTAGCACGTCTTGCAGCAGACGGCAAGCCTATTAAACCTGCGTCAAAAACTGCGCATGAGTACTCGGAATTGTTTCCTTATGATGCTGAAGAACCGCTATTTAAACAATTTGCAGATATTTACTCAGAACTGCGTTGGCGCGAAAACACCCCGGAAGAAGCAAACGAACGCTTTAAAGCGCTTGTCCATGAATACCGCAGCGCACTTGGCGCCATTTACAGCCGCGGCCCGCACCACGTTATTAAACGCTTATTAAGTTTACGAGGACTGGCCTACCTATGATGAAGCGAACAGACATAACTATGACAAAAAGTTTTTTTAATTACTCTAAAGCTGGGGACGCGTGTTTACGCACACAGCCATTTTATCTTTTAATAATATTTTTATTAATGTGTACTGCCTGTTCGCGTAACACCGATTGGGTGCAATTCCGCGGCGAAAGCGGGCGCGGCGTTAGTTCATCGCGTATAACCCCGCCCCTCGGTTTAAAATGGAAAATCAAATTGCAAAGCGGCGACGAAAAAATCCGCTCGCTTAACCCGCCGGTAGTCATAGGAGACACAATTTACTTTGGTTCCGACGACGGTAATTTCTACGCCCTGGATGTAGAAAGCGGTTATATGCGCTGGGTGTTTAAAAGCGGAGCAGAAATTAATTCAATACCGTATGCAGATAACGAACAGGTGTATTTTGGCAGCAAAGACGGAAAACTCTATGCGCTGTCGCGGGAAACCGGACAGGAGATGTAGCATTTTCAGACAAGAAGCCAGATAAATTCGCAGGTTCAACGGTACGGGGATTACATCATTTTTGTCGGGGATGTAGATGCAATTTATTTTCTTTCTCCGCAGGGTGATGAACATTTCCGCATCAATAATCCCGGTTGGTTAAATTATACCTTTCTCATGGCTGACGATATCATGTATTACGGTACAGGCCCCAGAACCCAGCTTATCGGTCCCTTTGATATACACAAAAGGGAATTTCTCTGGTGGCTGGATTACTATGACATAGAAGCCACCTGGTATTCATTTTCTGCAATTCGCGGAGATCTGATATACATGGGAACAGCGGATCCTTTTGGTGGAATGCTTCTTGGGTATCATGCCTACAACCGCCATTCGGGGGAGCTAGTCTGGCGGCAATACAAAGAAGGGTTGTTTAAGTACAGAGATCCGCAGGCTGAATGGGAGTATTTTTGGCGGAATGTCGATGTTTTGGACTTTATGGCTCCCACAGTATGGAAGGATTTGGTCATTTTTACCGGCGGAGACTGCACAGCCCGCGCTTTTGATGCAAATACCGGCAGATTACGCTGGGAACAGGTCTTTGATACCCCTGTAAGTTCTGCCCCCACCCTTGCCGCAGGTCGGGTTTATTTTGGCCTTATGGGCGACGATTTTAACCCCCCGCGGCTTATGTGTATTTCCGCCGGAAACGGCAGAACCCTCTGGCAGATGGAAACAGAGGGGTCAATCCTGTCTGCACCGGTAATTGCCGGAAAAAGGGTCATTTTCGGCACAGATCAGAACATCTTTTATGTCCTGGAACAGGTTTTTTAACAGATCAATTGTATTTCCTTCTTGACTTATTATGAATAGTCGGGGTAAACTGACTTAACGGGATATATTTCCTGTTTAATAAACCCAAATTTGGAGGAGAATTATTATGAAAAAAATTGGAGTACTTTTAGCGATTATCGCAATCGTTGCTCTCGTTGGATGCGCAACAGGCGGCGGCGGTGCAGCAGCCGGCGGAAGCGGTGCAGCGCCTTTTGTTGTTGATCTCAGCACATTAACAGCAGTATCAACACTTCCTGGTGACAAAGTAGGCGAGCCTTATGAAGGCTTAAAAAACATCAATGCTTTCACAAAAGCATGGGACGATTTATTAATTCTGTTCCCGGAAAACTTTGTTGATATTTCAAAGTATACCAGAGTAACAATCACAGCCAAATATTATAATCAAGCTGGCGAAGAAATCCCACAGGGCGATTCAGTTGCTATCGTAAGCTTGCTTAGAAATGTTGAAGGCGATTGGAGAGGACCAGCACAGGGCCCCGGACCAAACACTCCCTTAAAAGAATTTAACGTTGGCGGATTCTCCGGCCTCGTACACAAAGACAGGGGTGTAAGACATGGCTGCGCAACACCTCCGCAGGCAGTTCTTTTCCAGAACAACAATGCAAATACCGGCTTTATTGAACTCACCGGTGTTATTTTCCACAATGGCGATTACAAATCTGAGTAAGATTGCGAATAGCTAATAAAAAAGCCTGACGAAAGTCAGGTTTTTTTTTGGGCATAAAAAAAGGCTGCCGCCCGCTAGCAGGCGACAGCCATTAAATGACCTAAACGGTCAGGCGCTTATCTTCTTGGATACAGAGCGCTTCTTTCGTTAAATACTTCGTTGGCTCCTGAATTTCGCCAATCCCTTATGCCGTTATCCCAGACACGGTTAAAGTCCTGAGGTCTTGCAGTTATCGCAAGGGCAAGTAAGTCATCGGCTTTTTCACGTAAGTCGCCGTGGTACTGGTTTACAGTAGTTGTAGCCTGCCAAACAGCCGGGCCGCGTGCGCCGCGGGTCGAAACAACGAATGCATTGGAAATTACTTCCGGTGCAATATTGCCGTATCCGAGACCTAACGCTCTTCCGTTTCTTTCGGGGCTTCCAAGTTCAATACCGTTCATAGGCATTGTAAGGTCGATATTCTGCGGTGAGTTCTGAATCCATGGGTGCTGCGGAGCAGTTGCAATGGACTGAGGAATGCCGTTTACCATTCTGTGGTTTACGCCTTCCTGACCGAGCTGAAGGAATCTGTAGTTTTCTTCTTTTGCAAGACAGTTAAGGTATCTGAGCGCAGCGTCTTTGTTTGGTGAGAAAGAAGGAATAAATATTCTGAGTCCAGGTTTATCCATTACTTCTCTGTTGTTGGTAACCGATATCGGAACATAATCGGCTCCGGGGACGTTCTTGCGAAGGTCTTCCAGAATATTAATATCTGTTCTGTAGGGGAAATCCCAGTTCTGAGCGAAAGCGCCTACAACACCGCTCTTAATCTGATTGTAGAAATCATCGGCAGTTACCATCAATGGGAAATCTTTAAAAATAAGACCTTCGTTATACCATTTGTTCATTTCCTGAACGCCTCGTTTATAACCAGGCATCATTATATTTCTGTCTGCAATACTGTATACCCAGCGATCTCTTGGAGTCATTCTTGGATCAAGGAAGTGCTGAATAAGATCTGCAAGTCCCCAGCGAACATCGCTGTTAACGCCAAAAGGTACAACTCTGTTTCTGCCTACGTTTCCGGGATCTCTGTCACGGAAAGCTCTTAATGCAGCATAGAATTGGTTAAAGTCTGTTGGAACCGGCATTCCGAGTCTGTCCAGCCAGTCTTTGCGGATAAAAACGTTTCTCTGTGCAATAACTACGCGGTAGCTTACAACAGAATAAATCTGCTGGGTTCTTGGATCCTGATCACGGTAGATTAAGTCTCTTCCCGGGAATGACGGGTCTGAACCGAGCAATCTTTTAAGATCTGGCAGGTAGCTGTCAATGTACGGAGCTAAATCCATAACACCGCCCATATCCCTGAATGCGGCTATCATGTCATATGCGTATGTATAGCACAAATCGGGGGCGCTGCCGGGACCGGCTGCCATAAGGTTGACGATGTCAGTTGTTTCTGACCAGCGTCCTACCGGAATGAATGTAATGTCGATATTAAGGTCTCTTTTTGCTTTTTCCTTAATCCAGTTTGTCCACGCATTATCGTGTGCCAATGATCTTCCGCCGTCCGAACCGCGATCAAAAACCTGTACGGTAAGTCTTGTGGTTGGGGTAAGGGCTGGAGCTGCTGGTGCAGGGGTTCTGGCTCTTTGACCAAATACCATTGTTGAGACCATTAACATAATGACCGCAGCCAATACGATTCTTTTCATAAAATCTCCTCCTGAAAATATTTGATTTATGCCCATATCCGCCGATCTGACGGATACAGGCTGTAATCCTATAATAATTTAACCTTTTACTGCACCGATAGTTACGCCGGCAATGAAGTAGCGCTGGAGCCACGGGTACACAACAAGGATAGGTACCGTTGCAAACATAATAGCAGCCGCTTTTATGGCATCTGATGTTCTTGGCACATTTCCTGTAACCATTTCCACAGTTGTAACATCGATAGATGTCATGTTTTGTATAAGCTGCCAGAGTTTTAACTGGATAGGGTGCCACTGCGGCGCAGAGTTAATGTATAACAGAGCGTCTGTAAATCCGTTCCAGCGGCCAACAGCGTAGAACAACGCAAGGGTTGCAAGAACAGGTATGGATAATGGAAGATAAATTCTCATTAAAACTGTAAATGGGTTTGCGCCGTCTATTTCTGCAGATTCACGCAAGCTGTCCGGAATTCCAAAGAAGAAGCTGCGAAGGATTATCATGTTAAAGACCGAAAGACAGTTTGGAATTATCAGAACAAGCGGATTATTGAGAAGACCCAGGGACTTCATCAATATGTAGTTAGGTATTGTTCCTGCGCTGAAATACATTGTAAAAATTATTACTGTGTTAATGAAAACTTTGCCTCTAAGCCAGTCATAAGTAAGCGGATAAGCGCAAAGGATCGTCATTACAAGCGAGATAATTGTACAGATGACCGTAAGAATTGCTGTCCACCACATTGAACGGGTAAAAGCCGGATCCATAAATACATATTTGTATGATTCCATTGTTATGCCGTAATTGTAAGTTAACCTTCCGGAATCTCTGTCGCTCTGCCAGCTTGCAAAATCGTATTCAACTTCGCCGTAATAGTCATCATCAAATTCATAGTCGTAGTCATAATCGTATGTATAACCTTCGCTAAAATCGAATTCAGGGACAGGGGTTGAAAAGTCGAAGAAGTCGAGAGAAAAACCTGAGCTAAAATCGAAAGTTTCATAGGTGTATTCGTCACCGGTAGCAAGGGAATAACTTGTGTCTGTATCAAAGATATATTCGGTACTGTATTCGGCATCGCCGAAATAGTCGAATTCATCGTCATATTCCCATTCTTCTTCGACATCGAGGGATCTGCTTATAACAGGAAGGAATGTTACCTTTCCGTTAATAACTGCATCGGAACTGCTTAATGATTGCGCAAGCAGGTTTATCATTGGTAATACGCACAACAGTATTACAACTATACAAATTATTACTACAACCCAATCGCCGTTTCTGGCTTCTCTTAGTTTATTCATAATCTTACCATATTCCCCTTTCACCAAACTTCTTCGCCAGAGAGTTTGCTGCGACAAGGAAGACAACGCATACTAATGACTGGAATAATCCAATAGCTGTAGTCAGCGAGAATTGGAATGACCGGATACCTACGCGATAGACAAGGGTGGAAAGAACGTCGGCTACCTCCATTACAACCCGGTTTGCCATAGTATAGGGGCGATCGAGTTCGATTCCCAAAATACGTCCAATATTCATAATCAAAAGAACTACGATTGTAGCTCTAATTCCCGGCAGTGTAACGTGCCAGAGCTTACGCCAGCGTCCTGCGCCGTCAACCTCTGCTGCTTCGTATAATTCCGGGTTAATTGCAGTAATTGCCGCCAGGTAAATAATTGTTCCCCAGCCCATTTCCTTCCATACTCCGAAAAGGATATAGGTCATAACCCATTTGCCCTTTTCCATCAGGAAGTCTATAGGTCCAATGCCAAAGTTTTCCATAAGGAAGATATTGACTACACCGTTAGTCGGCGCAAGGAGCCTTGTTGCAATACTTGATACAATAATCCACGACAAGAAGTGCGGAAGATAAATAATAGTTTGTGTAAACTTTTTAAATTTCTTAAAAACCAATTCGTTCAAAATAAGCGCAAGAATGATTGGCGCAGGAAAGCCGACTATAAGATCCAGAAAGTTGAGCATAAGAGTGTTTCTTAATGCAAACCAGAAATCACTCCTGCCAAAAGCCTCTTTAAACCAGCTAATACCAACCCAGTGACTGCAGCCTGTTGCGTGGATACCTGTTGCAAGACCATCGCATTCTGGATTCCCCGGAGCCCAAACACCGCCGAATATATTGTAATTTTTAAATGCAATTACAATATTGGTCATTGGAATGTACCTAAAAACAATAAAAAATGCCATTGGGAGAAACAACATCAGATAAAGCATCCACGAGCGCTTAAAATAACTCGACGGGTTTGCTTTTAATAATCTGAATGGCCCTGATTTTACTGTTTCTGTCAGAATTGCTTCATTTTCTGCCTGTACAGCTTCCTCGTTTTCAATTTCTACTTTTTCTTCCATTGTTTATTCCTAGTCATACATGGTATACCTAGATGGGTCATCTTGTCAAGTTTTTAAAATTATGGTGTATTACAACAGGGGGATATGATGGAAAAACTAAGTTTTCCAAAGGATTTTCTTTGGGGTTCGGCTACTGCCAGTTATCAGGTTGAAGGTGCAGGGCACGAAGGCGGCAGAAGTGAGTGTATATGGGATACTTTTGCCCGTAAACCGGGAGCGGTATATGCCGGGGAAAACGGCGATGTTGCCTGCGACCAGTATCATCGCTTTGAAGAAGATATAGCGCTTATGGCTGAATTGGGCTTTAAAAGCTATCGTTTTTCCATTGCCTGGCCCAGAATTATCCCAGGAGGGCGCGGTAAGGTAAATCCCGAGGGAATTGCTTATTACCGCAGACTTTGCGAAGAATTGCATAAAAAAGGAATCCATACATGCGCTACGCTTTATCATTGGGACTTACCCCAGGTTCTTGAGGACGCCGGCGGCTGGCCAAACAGGTCGATAGTTGATGCTTTTGAGGAATATGTAAAAGTCTGCTACCAGGAACTGGGTGATCTTGTTGATATGTGGATCACTATAAATGAACCGTACTGTGTTGCATTTCTAGGTCATCTTTACGGCTTACATGCGCCGGGATACCGCGATTTGGAAAAAGCGTTTGCCGCAGTGCATCATGTAAACATGGCGCACGGAGTTGCTGTCAGGGAATACCGTAAAACAGGGTTAAAGGCGCCGATTGGAATAACCTGGAACTGCATTACGCCAAGACCTGCTACTGCAAGTAAAGCGGACAAAGATGCTGCAGATTTATCCAGAGCATTTAATACTGAAATTTTTCTGTTTCCTTGTTTGGGCAAAGGTTACCCGGATCTTTCAAAAGCGACAGACTGCAAGATTCCGGTTAAAGACGGCGATTTGGAAATAATCGCGCAGCCAATTGATTTTATCGGCGCGAATTTTTATTCTGAATCTCCTGCAGCCGCAGACGAAAGCTCCCCGTATAAGTTCACGATGAAGCCTTTCTGGAATGACACTACTTACATGGGATGGCCGATAACGCCAGGCGGCCTTGAGAGGCAGCTTGTTTGGATAGCAGAAGTTTCAAAAGGCGCATTTGGCAAAGCAGAGATTCCGATTTATATAACCGAAAACGGCTGCGCTTATGACGACATTGTTACTCATGACGGAAGAGTTCATGACAGAGACAGAATTAGTTACCTGCAGCAGCACTTGGCAGTCTGCGCAGATGTGATAAAAAAGGGAGTTCCGCTAAAAGGCTACTACGTCTGGTCGCTTCTTGATAACTTTGAGTGGTCATTCGGCTATACAAGACGCTTTGGCGTAATTCACGTTGACTTTAAATCAATGAAGCGCACACCCAAAGACAGTGCATACTTCCTGCGTGACACAATTACGGGATTCGGGGAGTGGTTTTAGCTTATCTTTCAAAACGTATTGAAAGTATATGACCCTCCGGCATTTTAACAGCAGCCGAATTTTTGTCTCCCAATATTTCCACATCTTCCAATACAGCGTAATTATCGCGGCTGGATCTCATTGCTGATGCTTCGCGTATTATAAAATCCTCTGGAAGCCGTATGATAACATTTCCCATGTTTACGCCGTCTGTGCCGTTGACGTTTGTCGGGGTAAACATAACGATGCTTATCGTGTTGCCGTCCGGTGACACAAATGCTGTTGCCCTTGCTGTTATGCCGTTTACGGCGTCTACGCGTGTGTTAAAATTGTAGGAAGAAATGCCTCCGCCGTCTGCCATTTTGCCAGTTGCAGTAAGCCCGACGCGGTATGTTTCTTTTGCAAATTTCGCATAATGCGATATTGCATAGCCGCGGGGAAGGATAACGCTTTCGGTTGTCTCCCACTGGCCGTCACCGATAAAACTGTAAAACCGTTTTGCTGCCCACCAGATAAAAGTGCTTTCATCGTTCAGCCTTATGCTTAAGTCGATATCGTTTAATAATTTCCAGACATAGTCCCATGTTGAATCATTTGGGTATCCGTTTGCGTTTCCGCTGTTGATGTTATGTTCAGTCATCCAGACTTCTTTTGGATCTGTAGGATGATCCAGCGCTCTTGCATAACGTATTTGCCTGTTGCCGTAGGTATGACGTCCGACAATATCAATTGCCGCTCTGGACTGCGGATTGCTCAGCGCCGCATCGTAGATGTTCGGATTGTTTGCAGAAGTGCCGCCCATGGTGCGCACAGAATCAATTTCCTGTCCGGCGCCGAAACCTTTAACGCCTTCTGTAAAACGTCCATTCTGTAAAAAGAAATCTCTCTTGTCCTGCGGAGACCACAAACAGCCGTCGTAAGATGCCTCAAAGTTAGGTTCATTTTGAATTGATATTGCATATATCGGCGCGCCGTTATCATACATGTTCTGCGCAAACGCTTTTAGGTAATTGGCATAATCCTGATAATGCCTTGAAAGCAGCCTGCCGTTACCAAGCAGCGAATTATTACTTTTCCATGCTGCCGGCGGACTCCACGGACTTGCAAGAACATAACCGCCGTATTTGTTTACGATTTTTACATTTTCGTAGTAATCCGGTCTTGTGCTGCTGACAAGATCTCTCATTGTTATATTGATGTCAGTATTCTGGGGCATTATCATTATGCGCAGAATATTTAATCCAAGCCCTGTATCCGGGTTGTACATTAGTTCTGTATCATGTGTGTAAGTTCGCGGGAAATTTCCCCTGCCAACTTCCATTCCGCCGAATCCGCGCACATACTGGAATTTGGTATCTGTATCGATAGTTATTATTACAGCCTGTTCTCCCGAACCTCCCGCTGATAAACATGTTGTAAAAATAATGCAGATAACTGCAGCCGCGATTAAATATTTTGCTCTAGAAATTAATTTGATAAAACCCATGATTCTTTTTCCTTTAAAATTTTATTTTCCGATCGAAATAGTGTTTTGAATTACTTCAGCTTTGCCGCTGCTTCCGTAACCTTCGATTGTCGTCATTACTTCGTATAATCTTCCGGTATTAATCGCATTCATTCCTCTGGCTCCCCATGCATTAAAATGCGCTGTAACGTTAATAGTTCCGCTTGTTCTTTTTGTTTGACGAACGCTCCAATACTGCTGAAAGGTTCTTGTGCCTTCGATAGAAGGCTGATTTGTTCTGGTGGTTTCATATATATCGTAATTAGCGCCATCAATATTTACTGTAGTTTTATATCCACTTCCCGGCGGACGCCAGCTGCCCCAGCTCTCTACTATGTAATATTCCATTAACGGAGATTGGGTCCAGCCATAAATACATAAATAGGAATTGCCATTAGGTGAATATGGATTTACATTGTAAGAAACTGTAATTTGACCATGGCTTGTGTGTGTTTTGGTTGAACCTAATCTTCTGCCTGAACGAAATAAAATATTGCTGTACCCGCCGCCGTTAGACCATTCACATTTAAATGTTCCGGCTTCTCCAAGTACCATTTTTCCTGATGCGCTTCCGTCTTTCCAGAATTCATAATCATAGCCGTCAAATGTGCCTCTTTCATTTGAAGTAACTGTCTTTTCACCTTTACTATCATCACAGCCGAAAAAGAGCAGCGTCGCCAGTAAAATAATCAAAATCCTGTTAATTTTCATTATCATTCTCCTGTTACATTGTACCCTGCAATTGTTAGCCTGTATAGCGCAATAAAAAAGCCCATCCGGCGCCAGTATTTAAACGCAGGATGAGCCCCTCACTTTTTTTACAAATTAATTTGTTTGCAAATTAGGCTGCATTAATTTGTATCACCCTCTTTTGTGCCTCTGCCCGTTTATTTATTTCCAGTCTTAAAATGCCGTTTTTAAATGCGGCATTTACTGCTTCCGGATTTGCATTTTCCGGCAGTTTGAATGAGCGGGTAAAAGTTGCCGCTTTCCTTTCGCGGAGAATAAAGCTGCCTTGCTTCTGCGCTTTCTCTTCCTGCTTTTCTTCCTGTTGTATGGAAGCTATGGTCAGATTAGTGCCGTCAACATGTACATTGATGGTTTTTTCATCGTAACCGGGCAATTCCATATCCAGGATATATGCATTTTCAGTCTCCTGTATATCAACTGCAGGCACAAAATTAAATGTATTAACTGCAGGAGCCAGAAGAGAGTCCCCAAAAAAGGACTCAAAGTAGCGTTCAAAATCGCTAAGCGCGTTTTGAATAGAGTTGGGGCGGTAAACTGTTAGAGTTTTCATAGTTTTTTTCCTTGTCCAGCGGGATTATCGGATTTATCCGGGCAGAATTTGCGGTTCAACGAACCATCCCCCTTTCGGCGGGTCATTCCACTTATCCTCGTCGACACAATTTAATTAGCAAAAACCGTGCCAAGTTTCTGCATTTGCAGGCGAGGCAGGCTGCGCCCCGCAAAAACTTTGGGAGAATTCGCCTGCGAGCCCTAATTTTATGTTAATTAATGATTTTTTTGCCTTTTTAGGTCTCTCCGGCGAAGAATTCCAAAAATGTTTTTGCAGAACGCAGCCTGCCTCGCCTGCAAATACGGTTATAAATCAAGGTTTCTGGTAAAAATGACACAGATGGCGAAATTTTAACAAAAATTGTATCAATTTGACACAATTAAAATTATGTACTTTAAGTAAATAAATTGTAGTTTTACTACATTTGCGTCAATTGGCAATTTATTAAACACCCACGAATATTAAATATAGCCTATGTATATAGGTACACAGTCAAATGGAGGTGATTTGATGAAAAAGGTAATTGCGTTAGTAGTTATTTTCGTATGTGTTGGTGCAGCACTATCTGCAGAAGAGTTCCGCATGAGTATTGGCGGCGGCGGTCTTTTTGACATGAGCTTCGGCAATGGATTGAAAGACACTGAAAAAACTCCTATTGGAAATGTAGATTCTACTTTGTCCTTTAATACTACAAGCTTTGGCGGTTTTGTATTCTTTGACCTTACCTATGCTGTAATTGATGTTAGTTTTGCTCATGGCTCATCGGAAATGAAGGGGGAAATTTCCGGCGGTGGCGTTAGTTTGACTATGAGTGAAGATACGGGCACTGGGATGCAGCTTGGTATTGGTGTTATGGGAAAATTTCCTATCGATCTGGATGGAATTACTTTATTCCCGCTTTTAGGTATCAATTATAACATGATTCTTTCTGCAAAAGATAAAGATGGAAAAGTAGTTCAAACTTATAACAAAAGTACAGGATTACCAGAGGACATGAACACAGTGAAAGAACTAAGTCAGCTTGGCTTTATTGGCGGCGTAGGTTTAGATGTTCCAATTAACGACAATCTTTTCTTTAGAGCAGAAGCATTATTAAATGTTCGTCTACCATCAAAGCAAATGAAAGATATGTTTGATGAAATGAAAAAAGATGAGGATTTTGACTCTGGAAAATTAACTCTTGGTATTGGACCCCGCATAAAACTTGGTATCGGTTACAAACTGTAGTATCTAATTTGTTTTATTTTAAACCAGGCAGTATCCACCGCCTGGTTTTTTTTGCGGTCGAAAATTTCGACTGCAAATAACTGGTCTAAAAATTCGACCGGTTCAGCCTTACTATACAATTATCCATTACTGATGTATGTTTGTTGTTATTAGAATCTGTGTGCGGGTTTTCGCAGACAGACATAAGTTATATAAGGAGCCAATCATGCAATACGGTTATTTTGACGACAATACACGGGAGTACGTAATCACGCGCCCGGACACACCCTATCCATGGATCAACTATTTGGGTTGCGAGGATTTTTTCGGTCTTTTTTCGAATACATCGGGCGGTTATTGTTTTTACCGTGATGCGCGAATGCTGCGCCTAACACGTTACCGTTACAATAATGTTCCTGCAGACGCAGGCGGGCGTTATTTTTATTTAAAAGACGACGGCGATGTGTGGTCACCTTCCTGGATGCCGATGAAGTCTAAACTTGACCGCTATGAGTGCAGGCATGGAATGGGGTACTCACGCATTTCGTCGGCGCGCAACGGACTTGCCTATTCACAGGTTTCGTTTGTTCCGTTACGCGATAAATGCGAAATACATAAAATTACGCTTACAAATGAATCAAATGTTGATAAGTATATTGATATGTTTTCTTTTGTGGAATTCTGTTTATGGAATGCAAACGACGACATGACAAACTTTCAGCGCAATTTTAGTATTGGCGAAGTAGAGGTTGACGGCAGCAGAATTTACCACAAAACTGAATACCGTGAACGGCGTAATCATTATGCAGTGTGGGCAGTTAATACTCCAATCGAAGGCTTTGATACCGACAGGCAAACTTTTCTTGGTTTATACAATGGGTTTGACTCACCGCAGACAGTATTTAAGGGAGAGGCAAATAATTCTGTAGCTTCCGGCTGGGCGCCTGTTGGCTCTCATCAT
>WQXC01000033.1 GCA_009785045.1 Treponema sp.
CAGGTCTCTTGTGCGGTAGCGAAGGATGGGTGTGGCTTCACGGCAGAGGATCGTAAGAACCAGTTCGCCTGTTTCGCCTTCACTGACAGGTTCAAGCGTATCGGGGTTAACAATTTCTGCAATGTAGCCGTCTTCCCAGATATGAAGCCCGTCTTTACACTGACATTCAAATGCTACACCAGGACCGTTCATTTCTGATAACCCATAGGAATTATAAACATCAACTTTTAACAGAGCTTCTATACGCTTTCTTGTATCTTCTGAGTACGGCTCGGCTCCTCCGAATGCTTTTTTTATAATCAGGCTGTCCCGTGAAACGCCTGCTTCTTTCATTTTTGTTTCCAGATGCAATAGGAAACTTGGCGTTGCGTGTAACACCGTTGTTCCGTAATCCTGCATCATTTTGAACTGACGCGCTGTATTTCCCGCTCCTGCAGGAATCGTAAGCATACCGACTTCTTCGCCGCCCTGGTGAAACCCAAGACCGCCTGTGAAAAGTCCGTATGTGATCATGTTTTGAAATACATCTTCTTTTGTGCAGCCGGTACTGTAAATACAGCGAGCCATGTAACTGGCCCATTGTTTTAAATCTTCTTTGTTAAAATAAATAACAGTTGGAATGCCTGTAGTTCCGCTTGAAGAATGAAGACGTACAACATCATCTTTGGGGATAGATAAAAACCCATAAGGAAAGCCGTCTCTTAGATCATCCTTTGTAGTAAATGGAATCCTGTTTAAATCGTTAAGTGTTTTAATGTCATCTGAACTTTTTATGTCGATTTTAGAAAGCCGCTCCTTGTAAAACGGAGTGCGAAGGGCAATTTCAATTTCAGCTTTAAGTTTTTTTAGCTGCAAAGCTTCAAGCTCCGGGCGCGGCATTTTTTCTATTTGAGGATTCCAGTACTGAAAATTCATTTTTTATTTCCCGCTTTTTGAACCTGCAGCTTTTTTGCCTGCAGCTTGCTTGCAAGCAGCTTGCTCGCAAGCGAGCTTGCCAAGTTTAAATGCTTTTGTGTTTGCCTGCACAACTGAAGCGTCTTTTTTAGAAAAAGCATCGGCGATTGTTTTTTCCAGATACTGACTTTTTAAAGGCAGAAAGCAGGAAGCAGCTCCTACCATTACAGTATTTACAGCTTTTGCAAGTCCGGCTTCTTTTGCAAGTTCCGTTGTTTGAATAATCCGGGACTTTGGAAGTTTTTTTATGGATGAAAGCAGTCCGTTGATTTCGGGATAATTAGGCATGTTGATAAACGGCTGAGATGATGTTACAAGGATTCCGCCGCTTTTTAGATAAGATATATAACGAAGCCCTTCAAGCGGTTCCATTGCGATAATCATATCTGCGCCGCCTTTTGGAACAAGGTCACCTGCGATTTTTTTGTCCGAGATACGCATATGGGAAATTACCTGACCGCCTCTTTGTGCCATACCGTGCACTTCGCTTTGGCGGACTTCGAGCCCTTCGCTTAAAGCTGCATGGGCAATAATTGAGGCAACGGAAAGAACTCCCTGACCTCCGACTCCTGCTAAAATTACATCATATTTCATGCAGGAATTATCGCATAATTAATCAAAAAGTTCAAGTATTCCAATTTCGACTGGAAATTTACCGGATACCGTGGTATAGTATGATTCAGTAACTATAGGAGGTTATTATGCTTGAGTTTGTACTAAGAGCTTTTCGTGGGTTTTATACTGTAATGTTATGGATTTCTCTGGGTGCCTCTATTATCGCCGGCGGTGTTGGCGGTTATTTTCTTGTTTATGAAGTCAGCGGCGCGATAATCGGAGCAATTCTGGGTGCTATTTTTGGCTTGATATTCATTATTCTTACCGGCGGTATCGTTGCAACATTCCTTAACATGAACAGGAAGCTGGAAGATATAGAAGAACTTTTAAAGAAAAAATAATTTATTTCTTGCTCTTTCCGGGAGATTTAAGCATTATTTCTCCCGGGAACAAAATCTTAAACACGTCTGCTGCTGTCTCGGCAAATTCTACTTTGATTGATGCGCGTATGTCTTTATCCAAATCATTCCAGTCATCCTGATTATCTTTTGGAAGCAGAGCTTTTTCCATTCCATTTCTGATTGCCGCAAGCAGTTTTTCCTTGAGGCCGCCAATGGGTAATATACGGCCGGTGAGTGTAAGTTCGCCGGTCATGGCTATGCATGGGCGCGGAGGAACTTTACACAGCGTAGAAAGCAGAGAAGAAGCAAGAGTGATACCGGCAGAAGGACCGTCTTTTGGGATAGCTCCTTCCGGCACATGGATATGAAAATCAGATTTTGCAAGGTCTTTAATTGAAAAATTATATTTTCCGCTTATGCTGCGAAGATAAGAAAGTGCAATACGCGCGCTTTCTTTCATTACGTCGCCAAGATTGCCGGTTATAAGAAGTTCTCCGCTGCCGTCGTAACGAATTGTTTCTACAGGCATTATTGTGCCGCCGTATTCTGTCCATGCAAGTCCGTATGTTACGCCAATACGCGCTTCCCTGTAGATAACGTCTCGTTTATATTTTTTCTTTCCAAGCAGTTTTTCCAAATTTGCAGGCGTTATTATTTTATTAAATTCGCAGACAGGTTTATCCTTGCCGTATCCTTTGTTGACAGCATCTCTTGCAATGCGCCTTATGCAGCGTGCAGTTTCGCGTTCAAGATTTCGCACTCCGGATTCCATTGTCCAGTAGCGGATTATATCTTTTAACGTATCATCCCTGAATGAAATTTTTGCTGATGAAAGACCGTTGTCGCGTAACTCCTTGGGAACCAGAAATTGCTTTGCAATACTTAGTTTTTCATTTTCGCCGTATCCTGGAACTTCGATTATTTCCATGCGGTCCAAAAGCGGATATGGAATTGAATGAAGAGAGTTTGCCGTAGTTAAAAACATTACCTTGGAAAGATCGTATTGAACTTCCAGATAATGATCTACAAATGTTGAGTTTTGTTCAGGATCCAGAACCTCAAGAAGTGCAGAAGCCGGATCTCCGCGGAAATCGCTGGAAAGCTTATCTATTTCGTCCAATAAAAACACAGGATTAACAGTTCCTGCTTTACGCATTGATTGAATGATTTTTCCTGGGAGGGCTCCCACATATGTTTTTCTGTGCCCGCGGATTTCTGCTTCATCGCGCACGCCGCCAAGCGATATCCGCACAAAGTTACGTCCCAAAGCGCGCGCGACAGATTTGCCAAGACTGGTTTTTCCTGTTCCCGGGGGACCAACAAAGCAAAGAATGGGACCTTTTATCGAATGCGGGGGTGAGTCAATAGTTTCAGTTTTTTCTTCTTCTTTTAGTTCGCTGCCTAATAACTGCCTTACTGCAATAAATTCGATTATACGGTCTTTTGCTTTCTGCATGCCAAAGTGATCTTCGTCAAGGATTTTTTCTGCTTCGTCCAAACCGCCGGAATCAACAGAATAATTACTCCAAGGAAGATCTGATATCCATTCAAGGTAACCGCGTAAAACGCCTGCTTCCGGAGACAGAGGCTGGAGTTTCCGCAGGCGTTTAATTTCTTTTTCGCATTTTTCGGTTACTTCTTTAGGCGGCTTTTTTTCTTCTATGCGTTTTTCCAGGATGGCAAATTCATCTTCGATTTTATCTTTGCCAAGTTCCTTGTTAATTTCCCTAAGCTGTTCGTTAAGAACATATTCGCGGTGGCGTTTATCCATCCGTCTTCTTACTTTACCTGAAATATTTTTTTGAATGCCGAATATTTCATTTTCTTTTTCCAGTATTTCCAGAATGGAAAGATATCTTTCTCTTGTGTCGGTAATAGATAATAGTTCAATCTTTTTTTCTGATTTAATATTTATTGCATTACATACAAGATTTGCAAGCCGTTCCGGATCTTCGGATTTTTCAACAGCAGTCAATGTATCCGGGCTTATTTTTCCGGAATATTCACCGTATTGAGAGAAGGATTTTTGCACACTGCGCATAAGACCCAGGTCTTCCGGGCTTAAAGGATCGCTTAATCCCAATGTTTTTAGAGGTTCAACCCTTACAATAGAATAATACCCTTGCGGATTGGTTGATGTAATTGTTCCGCGGTATTCGCATTGAAACACTACGCGATATGTATTATCCGGAAGTTTAAGATGAGAAATGATTCTTACGACAGTTCCTATATCCCAGGGTTCATCCATTGATAAACGAAGTTCATTCTTTTTTAAACATGATGCAAAAAGACGGTTGTCTCTTTTAATCGCTTCTTCCAGCGCGGCAATTCCAGGTTTGTAAGTAATAAAAATTGGAACAACAGTCTGCGGAAAAAGCACAAGATCGCGAAGCGGAAGAAGCGGAAAATCTTCGGTAATTAATTCTTCTGTGTTAAAATAATCCAGAAAATAGGAACTTTTCTGTTGTTTTTTAGAGAAGAGTCCGCCCAAAAAGCTGCTTTTTTCACCTGTCTTTTTTCCCACGTTATGCGCTCTTTTGCTTCTGCTCCAGATATATTATTTGCGGCGGTTCATTTTTTTCCACCGTATCCTGCGTAATGATTACCTGTTTGCTGCCGGGTATTGAAGGAATATCAAACATAATATCTGTCATCAGCCTTTCTACAATTGCGCGTAATCCGCGCGCGCCGGTTTTTTGTTTAATTGCCATATCTGCAATTGCGTCAATCGCTTTTTCTGTAAATTCAAGTTTTACATTGTCATAAGCCAAAGACGCCTGATACTGACGCACGATTGCATTGCGCGGTTCTGTGATAATCCGCCTTAAATCTTCGCGTTTTAGTTCTTCAAGGCCGACAGTTATAGGCAGCCTGCCTATAAATTCCGGAATCATGCCAAACTGGATTAGATCGTCCGGATGCATGGAATCATAAAGCTCTTTTAGATTTTTTTCTTTTACTGCATTGTTGGAGCCGAACCCAAGAGGCTGCTTTACAACTCTGCGGGAGATTAATTTATCCAGTCCTACGAAAGCTCCGCCGCAGATAAAAAGAATATTTGTGGTATTAATCCGTATCAATTCCTGATTAGGATGTTTTCTGCCGCCTTGAGGCGGTACGGATGCAATTGTTCCTTCGATTATTTTTAATAATGCCTGCTGAACACCCTCGCCTGAAACATCGCGTGTAATGGATACATTTTCGCCTTTGCGCGCTATTTTGTCGATCTCGTCTATATAGACAATACCTCTTTCTGCTGCAGAAATGTTACCGCCTGCGCTTTGAATCAGTTTAAGAAGGATATTTTCTACATCTTCGCCTACATAACCTGCTTCGGTTAGGGTAGTGGCATCTACAATTGCAAAAGGCACTTTTAGTTTTTTTGCAAGTATTTTTGCAAGCAGCGTTTTTCCTGTTCCTGTAGGCCCGATTAAAAGAACATTGGATTTTTCTATTTCTACTTCTTCGGTTTCTTTTTCTTTTTCTGCAGAAGGGTTCGCAATGCGTTTGTAGTGGTTGTAAACAGCAACAGAAAGCGCTTTTTTGGCGTTATCCTGTCCTATTACAAAAAGATCAAGATAACTTTTAATCTCTTTTGGAGTAGGAATGTCACCGGTAAAATGAGAGGTAAGCTCATGTTCTTCTTCGCAAAGAATCTTGCGGCAGACTTCTATACATTCATCGCAGATAAAGACATCATTCGGACCTGCGATAAGGCGGCGCGCCATATCTGCGCTTTTTCCGCAGAAAGAGCAGACTCTTTCAAAAACTTCCGGACCGTTACGAAGCCGTGCCATTTGCTTTCCCCGTTAGTATCGAGTCGGCTATGCCGTACTCAACTGCGTCAGATGCGGACATGTAAAAATCCCTTTCCATATCTGATGCAATTTGTTCATTTGTTTTTCCTGAGTGCTTTGCAAAATATTCAATAATTAATTTTTTTAATCTGACAATTTCTTTTGATTGAATGCCGATATCCCTTGCCTGTCCGTGCGCGCCTCCCCATGGCTGGTGGATAAGCACTCTTGCAGAAGGCAGGATCATCCGCTTTCCGGCAGCTCCGCAGGTCAGAATAAGGGCGGCCATGCTGGCTGCCTGACCAAGACAAATGGTCTGAACATTGGACTTTAGGTGCTGAATAGTATCGTAAATCGCAAGCCCTGCAGTAACAGATCCGCCTGGTGAATTAATGTAAAGATTGATGTCTTTTTCGATATCCTGTCCGTCAAGAAACAAAAGCTGAGCTACAATAAGATCGGCAGACACATCATTTATTTCGCCGTCCAGAAAGACAATTCGATCTTTTAAAAGACGGGAATATATGTCATAGGAACGTTCTCCCATTCCGGTTTGTTCGACTACAATAGGAACCAGATTGCTCATTTTTACTCCCATATTACAAATTTAACTCTTATCTGCCATAAAATCCAGATAATTCTCTTTCTTTCCCTGTTTCAGGTTATTCTCTGCAAGTAAAATATCGGTAATTTTCTTTTCTCTTATATCTTCTTTCAGATAAAAAACCGCTTCTTCGTTATAATGTTTTTTTACTTCGTTAATGTCTGCGCTGTTTGCTGCCGCGATTGATTCAAATTCTTTTTCTACTTCTTCGTCCGAAGCCTCGATTTTTTGCTCGTCCATTAAGGTTTCGATAATCAAACGTGAATGAAGCGATTTTTCTGCAGCATCGCGCCATTCTTTGTCTTTGCCGCTTCCGCTCATCATCTGCATAATCATTTCTGCGTTGGTGTTATAGTAACGCGCAAGCCTTCTCATCCTGCCGTCAACTTCCGCCTTGATCATTGATTCAGGCAGTATAACAGGAGTGTTCTCCATTATTTTCTTTAAAAGTTCGCTTAATTTAACTTCCCTAAGGCGGAACTCAAGCTGTTTTTCAAGACGTTCTTTAATGCTGTTTTTTAGATCATCAAGAGTTTTAAACTTTTCATCGACATCCTGAGCCAGATCATCATCTAAATCGGGAAGTTTTTTCTCTTTAAGCGCTGTTAATGTTATCTGAATTTTTCTGGTTTTATCTGCCAGAATAGGATCAAAGTGATCCTTCTCGAACTTTTTATTAATATCTTTTAAATCGCCTTTTTTCATTCCTACGATGTCGTCATCGAACTTGTAAATATTTGTTCCTGAACCCAGGGTAAAAGCAAAATCCTTGCGCTGCATATCGGACGGAGCCTCGCCGTTTTCTTCGAATATCTGATAATCGATTGTTACAACATCGCCGTTTTTGGCGGCTGCGCTGTCATCTTTATCCATGACAATTGCGTTGCGTTCGCGGATTTCATCCAGTTCTTTATCGATATCTTTTTTCTCAATTTCTGCGTACGGGTATTCTGCTTTTAATCCTTTCCACCGACCGATTTTTACCTCTGGCAGAACATCGTAAATTACAGAAAAAACAAGGTCTTTGTCCAGGTCCATTTCTGGCTCACCCTGAAGTTCCGGGGTAGAATAGGGCAATGGTCTTTCGTTTCTGGGCAGACCTTCTTCTTTGAATATTTCCTGCAGAGCAGATTCCATGATACGGCTGATTGCATCACCTTTAAGGGCTTCGGCATACTTGCGCTCAAGCACTTCCTGCGGTACCTTTCCCTTGCGAAAACCAGGTATTTGCAGGCTCTTTGTGTATTCCTTAAGCATGTCGTTATATTGAGCGCGAACATCATCCTTGTGGATAGTGATATTTAATTGAACATTCGATTTTTCCAGGCGTTTTATTTCTTTATTAATAGCCACAATTTTCCTCTTTTAACACTAAATTTGACTCTGAACCGCGATGGGATCGAACCATCGACCCGCAGATTAAGAGTCTGCTGCTCTACCAGCTGAGCTAGCGGTCCTGGCGTTCTATTCCTTTTGGCATTCTAGCAAAAAGCGGGTTTTTGGTCAATTAACCTAATCAATGGGGGGCCTTTTCCTGCTTCTCCAGTTTTTGTTTTGCTTTAAATAACATCATACTAACACGGGATAGAATACTCACGTCATTGTCGCCGGATGTCTCGATTGACAGAAAATTCAGGTTTGGATACATCGATGTAATTTTGCTTTGAATGCCGTCCGAAACGCCGTTTGACGGCATACAGCCGAATGGTTTTACAGAAATGAATCCGTCTATTTTATCGTGGTAATATACAGCTTCTGCGATTTCCAGATTCCCCTCGCCTCCAAAAATCGATGTATGATAAAACTCGTGTCCGAGCTTTGACAGCTCATCAAAATCGTGAATTTCTCCGCGTCCGCCGAACTGCTTTTGATTAAAAAAAGAATTATAGAAATCATACATTTTTTTAATAAATGCTTTTGTAAAATTTTGCCTTCTTATATAGTTTTTACAGAATCTGGCAGTTTTATTGTCTTTTGCATATTTTAAATGCTCATAGTACCGGTAATTTTTGCTCCAGCCTTCGTATATTCCGCGTTGAGTGAACAGTCCCGGAATAACTTCGCAGCCTTCATCGGCAATAAATCTTCTTAAATTATAGTTTGCATCCCCATGAGCCAGATTGGCAAATATTTCCCCTGTAATAAAAATTAGCGGTATTTTCTTGTTAATTTTTTCTATCTTTGCAATTTTCCTGCCTGCTTTATAAAGAGCAACCGGCAGTTTAAATAAATACAAACGGCTCATAAAAGCTTTTAATATATCGTTTCTGCATTCTTTTAGAACCCTCAATGCTGCGGTTTTATCTTTTGCATACGGGCGAATTGCGCATTCTGCAATATGCATAAAATCACCCAGAATAAAACTCATTGCAACGTGTATTTTAAAATACGGTGAAAATTTAAAAGCAGAATTCTTAGGCACAGGCGGATCCTGAACAATATCCGAATTAAAAATCATTATCCGGAAATCCTTAAACCCCATCGCATTTGTAACTTTTAAATATTCTTTTGGATACATCCCGTATCTGCAAGGCCCGCATTGCCCGCCGCCAGAGAGGAATACATATTTTGCAACAATTTCTTCTTTGGTTAAGTTTTCTTCTTTTTCTATTCTTATAAGTTCTTTAATAAATGTTCCAAGAGTAAAGTACACTGGATTACATTGCATTCGTGTCCCGTATTCGCGTCCAAGGAGAAAATCGTCTTTTGTATGATCTCCCAAATCACGGTATCTGTAACCCAGGCGGTGAAAGTAACCTTGTAAAAAAAAGGATTTATTTTCTTCTATCATGTTATAAAGAATAGTTACTTTTTTCTTGTCTTTCCTGTCCCATACAGGATTATTATACCCTTCCCATTGTTCATTTTTTAAAAATTTAGGAGGAGTTATCTTTTTCATTTTTCTCCCCTTAAATTCTTTCTTTCATACTCTTTTAAAAAATAATCTGCAGTTTCAATGCGGATTTTAAATGTAGAGCTTGGCCTGTTTTGATCAATATCGTGAAAAATAAAATGCGGTGTCTGCGAAACATCCAGAACCTGATCAATGTAATTATAAGTAGGCGCATCGTGTCCGCATTTAAAAGATGATAAATCAACAACAGCCAAATTCGGATGACGTGCGGCAACTTTTGCTGCCCAAACTTTGTGATTTGTATTACGGTTAAAATTTCGCGCCCAAACATCGGTAATAACTCTGCTGTCGTGTATATCCGGAAATATCTGGGATAAAAAATCGCTGTCTGTCGGAATTGATTCTATCGTGAAAACCGGATAACCGCATTTTCTGAATTCTTCCGGGATCCTGTGATTTAGTCCAAAATCGTGATGATACGGATGTCCGATTAATAAAACTCCAACGCGATCTTCCTTTATTAAAGTGTTTATTGTGTCTGCAAATAATTCTCTTTGTTTGGTTAAATATTTTTGCATCGCAATAATGCCGTTATTAAATGCCCAGGCGTTTTCATCGCGGGTAATATGAAGAATATCGGCAAAATAAATATACATTTTTTCGCATGCTTCGACATATCTGTCCATATTCAACGATGGGTCATAAAACGCGATATTTTTTTCTTTGAATATATTTCTGTCTGTAGTAAATACTGCTTCGACTACTTCCGGCGTTCCCATTTGAATTACGCAAGCAGTATTCCCAAGGGTGCACTGAACATCGGAAACCAGGTTTGTAATTATCGGGAAGAATATTGCATTTACATCCGGCATATTTAAAAGCTGCCAAATATGCGCAGGAGCTACTTTGGCAGGGAAGCATGGGTCAATTGCTCCCCATTTGTTGCCGTTTTCCCATAACTTTTGGTTGGTGAAATCTGAAAAAATAACATGTATCCCAAGTGTTTCAAAATAAGTTGTAAAAAGCGGCGCAAAATAAAACATATTTAAAAGTTTCGGAATTGCGATTGTATAATTTTGGCGATTGGGTGCGGCGGAACTTCTTTGAAAAGGTTTTTTCCATTCGTTTCTGGGAACAATTCTTTGCGACGCTGCAGGATAATATGAATATCTGTCAATTATAACGCCGTGTTCCGGCAGTTTTTCAAAATCAAAATGCGAAAACACATCGTATGCAGCAATTTCTGTAATATCAGGATTTTTGGCATAAACCTCTTTTAACTTTCGTTGTTTTTCCTTTACGACTTCGTTGTCCTGCGAAGAACCGCTTTCGCATCCGTAGCCGGAAATAAAAAGCATTTTTTGTGTATTGTTTTCGATTTCAATAAAGGTTCGTTTGCACAGATTATTGCATTTTGCACAAATTGTAGAATCATCATTTTTGGAAGAAAATTGGATATTTGCAGCTTCATTTATTCCAATAAATAAAGTATCATTTTTGATTTTATTTCTGGCTTCCAGCGCTGCGCCGATTGCTCCTGCAATTCCTGCATATTTATGAACGATTACTTGTGCGTCTTTTACCTTACGATTAATAAAATCAACCTGCGCCTTTACTGCAGCCAGATTATTTTGAGTTCCGCCCTGAAGCACAAATTTTTTGCCGAACTTTGCTATATTGCTTTCCTGAACAACATAGTTCCAGATATTAAGCGGAAGAACCTGGGCAAGTCCGCACATCATTTCTTCTTTTTTCCAGCCTGCCTGCTGGAAATTTACCCTGTCCTGTTCCATAAAAACTGCACAGCCGTAATTAAATTTTGGAGCTACTTTTGCCTTAAACGCCATTTGTGCAAAATTTTCTATCGGGATTTTAAACTGATCCGCCATTGCCTGAAGGAAAAAACCGTTTCCTGCCGAACACTGCGTATTCAGGCGGAAATCCGCAACACGATTATTCTTTATGAATAAAACTTTAATATCCTGACCGCCGACATCGCAAATTACATCAACATCACCGTACAATTCAACTGCTGCGCGGTAATGCGCAATCGTTTCAACAATGGAAATATCAAGATTTAAGGCTGTTTTTATTATTTGAGAAGCATATCCTGTTATCGCTGTACCCAGTATTTTTATTTGTGCATTATTTTCGTTTTGCCAGTTTTTGATATTTTGAAAAAGTAATTTGACGTCTTCAAGCGGATTGCCGTTTGACAATACATAATCGGAATAAATTAATTCTCCATTTTTGTCTATTATCGCAGTCTTTGTGCTTGTTGAACCGCCGTCAACTCCGATAAATAATTCCAGTTGAGCGTTTTTTATATCGCGCTTTTCCAGTTTTGGCGCGGCATATTTTTTTATAAAACTATCCAATTCTTCCTGGTTCTCTACAAGACCTTTATTCATATCGCCGCTGCGTTTTTTACGTTCAACAGCAAGTTTTTCCGCCCAGTTATTATCAAAATTGGAAATATGCAGATTATGATTTTCGCGGGCAAATAAAATCGCTCCGATAGCCGCATAATATTGAGAATCATTCGGTATAATAATTGATTTTTGTAAATCAGGTTCGGCTGGCGTGTATCCGTGAATTTTCCAGGTTTCGTTTATCTGTTCACGCCACAATTCCAGTAAAACAGGAATATAGGTGTTTGGACCGCCAAGCAGCACAACTTTATCAGCCAAAACATTTCCGTGAACAAGCACCTCAATATTTTGTTTTACAATTGCAGAACATAAAGAGATAAAAATTTCTTCTTTTAAAACGCCTACTTTAAGGAGACCTACAACATCGGTCTCTGCAAAAACACCGCATTTGGCAGCAATATTGTGAATCTGTTTATTAACAAGTGTTATTTTTGCAGCTTCTTCCTGCGAGATGCCAATCTTACTCATTATTTTGTCAATTGTAGAACCTGTTCCGCCTGCGCATTTATCGTTCATGTAGGTAAGAGTATGGCGGTTATATTTATCGCCTTTCCATAAAATTACTTTTGCGTCCTGTCCGCCCAGTTCAATAACTGAATTTGCTTCTGGTATGAATGTTTCCACAGCAAGCGTCATCGCATTTACTTCCTGGATAAACTGAGCATCAAGAGCATTTTTGAGAGATCTCGAACCGCTTCCGGTAATTGCTATTCGTATTTTTGTATCAGGATATTTTTCGTTTATATGGGAAAGACATTCCTTGACGCAATCTGCCTGATGACCATTGTGTCTGCGGTATTCTTTCCACAAAACATTATTTTTATCGTCAAGTAAAACGCATTTTACAGTAGTTGAGCCGACATCAAGTCCGCAGTCAATAATATTATTAAATTCATCCATTTTAACTTTGAAACATTATACTAAAAAGTGTAAAACTGGTCAATTGACAGGCATGGTTAAAAATTGATACCTTTTAGCAGTATAGAAATTTTTGAGCGAGAGTGGTGGAATTGGCAGACACGCCAGACTTAGGATCTGGTGCCTTTGGTATGAGGGTTCAAGTCCCTCCTCTCGCAAAGCGAAGAATGCTACAGTTTTGGTTTATAATAAAAATTAGTTAATGAACTAAATACTTTTGGAAGAGGGACTTGAACGGTTCAGCACGCCGACCGGCAGGGAGGTAAGGCGCACAGGAGGTGCGCCGCCAGTGCTGAACCGCGGCCTGGAAGCCCGAAGCAGGACGCTGAGGGCTGGAAGGCAAGTCCCTCCTCTCGCAGAGTTAAGAATATAAAGTCCCTCCTCTCGCAAACGTAAGAATGCAAAGTCCCTCCTCTCGCGGAGAAAAAAAATGTAACAGTATTGACATAATCGCTTGTTTTTAATAGCATTTAATTATTAGCCGTCTTAGCTCAGCTGGCAGAGCACTTGACTTGTAATCATGAGGTCTTCGGTTCAATTCCGAAAGACGGCTTTAAAAAGACAGCTTTTACTTCTTAAAATAGTAAAATATACATTAATATACTCTAAAATGTGAAAAATAGCCATTTTTATGTCGATTTTAGCCCTTTTTATCGAAATTTAAACAAAGTAATAAAAATAAAAATATATGCAAATTTTATAAAGATTTTTGTTTACAGATCCAGGATCCCGTGTTATATTCTATAGTAGGAGTATGTTTCAAGAATATAAATCTTGAAGCACTTTAAGTTGTTCTATATTGAACGGCTTTCGCCGTCCACTTTATAGAGGGTATTCGTATGAGTGCCTAATAAAATACGGAGGGAAAAATATGAAGAAAAATGTAAAAATGTTTTTTGTTGTTCTGACTACATTAGTAATTGTAGCAGGATTAACCTTCGCTGGCTGTGATAACTTTGCTAACGATCTTCTGGTTAATGATGCAGCAGATGCTGACAACGCAAGGAATGTTACTGTAACATCCAACAGAACAGGAACAACCAATGGCTGGGATTGGGAGTATTGGCAGAGCTCAAGTGGCGTAAGAAATGGAACAATGACCGTTAATAATAACGGTACCTTTAGTGCAAGATGGGAAGCATCTGCTGGCACAAGAGGAAATTTCTTAGCAAGAGTCGGAAAAAGATTTAACAATCAGAACCATAGCCAAGTTGGACAGATAACTGTTACATATACAGCAAGTAATTTTAATCCTGGTAACAGGAATAATTACCTTTCTGTATACGGCTGGGTAATGGGCAGTCCTTTAATCGAGTACTACATTGTCGAAAGCTGGGGTGACTATAGACCACCTGGAGCATCATCTGCAGGTACCTTCAACGGATACGACCTTTATAGAACAACTGTAAATGGTCCTCACGTTCAGGGAAGCGGTAACTTCACACAGTATTGGGCAGTTAGACAATCAAAAAGGACAAGCGGCACAATTGATGTTTCTGCAATATTTAATGAGTGGAACAGAAGATGGGGCGGAATGAACAGTAACTTAAGAGAAGTTATGTTAAAAGTTGAAGGCTGGGAAGCAGGTAGTAATGGAACTTATAATATTACTGCTTATACGCTGAGATATGGTAACACAACACTTGGCGGCAGCGGCTCAACAACAACTCCTCCTGCAAACAACAATCCACCTGCAAATAACAATCCTCCTGCAAACAATAATCCTCCTGCAAGCAATAACGGCGTTACAACCGTTACAGCTCAGAGTATGTCAAAGGGCGGACAATACACAGGTAACATCAGCTCACCGTTTAATGGCGTAAGACTCTATGCCAATGACGACAGAATTTCTTACAATCAGTATTTCGCAAATAACAGGCACACATTTACTGTTCGCGGAAGATCAACCAATAATAACACAGCTCAAGTTCAGCTTAGAGTTAACGGCTCGGCTGTCGGCACATTAAGTTTTGCCGGAACAACTGTAAGAGATCAGTCAATCACAGTATCGCATAATCAGGGAGGCAGAACTGTCTCAGTTGAGCTTCGCTGTATTAATGACAACAACACATGGGACGTTGATATCCAGCACTTAGAAATCAGGGCTGCTAACTAATCGTTAACAGTTTGTCCCAAAAAATGGCCTGACCATCCGACCACTTGAATCAAGTGGTCGGATAGGTCAGGTTTTTTTATGAAAAATTTTGATTACCAAACACCTTGACAAAAAACCTTGTTTTGTCTAATATAACTTATGGCTGATTTAACATGTTCCCAATGTCAAGCCTCCGTATCCGACGCAGAGCAGAAGCTCTGGGTATGCGATAAATGCGGTAATCATTCCAGACTGGGCTGGCAGCAAAGGCTGAGCATTACCGCAGACGAAGGCAGTTTTA
>WQXC01000034.1 GCA_009785045.1 Treponema sp.
ATTTCCTTTTTTTTTTTTTTTTAAAAAAAAAAAGTTTTTCCTACGTGGAGAATTATTTTGTTTTTTTCAAAAAAAGAAAAAAAAAATTTTTTATTAATATAATTTTTTTAAATTAAAAGGGGGGGGGGGGGGGTATATTTAATATACTGCCGACATTAAGTACAGAAAGATGAGTATTTTGTCTATTTTGGACGGTGTTATGGTTCATTGGAATCATTTTACTTTATTTTGAAAATAATGTAAATAAATAAAATACTTTATGCTGGGGGTGGAAAATGAGCCCCTGAGCCGAGTTATTTCCGAGGCGAAGGGGGCATGTTTACACCCCCAGCCTCAACATTTTATATTTATATTTTTAAAAAGGGAGTAGTCTCTTCCCGAGTGCAAGAGGGCGCTTTTCCGCACACAGACAATAAAAAAATATCTACATCCCTACCGATTCAACCGCATCCAATCAGCCAATCGCCTTTCCAGCGGATAAGCATCATCAGCGTTTTCTTTTCGTGCGCGATCATGAAGATAGGGAATAACAACACGTTCTTTAAGGATCAGCCAATTGGCAGGCAGCACATTTGGGTGAGTAAAATATTCAGACGGAGGCATACGGCCTAAAAGTTCAGGATAGAAAAGCGGATAAACCTGTTCTGTAACAGGACTAAGCGCGGAAAATCCGCCGCATATGCCAAAGATATTTTCGTTAATTCTGTTAGATCTGGAATATTCCAAAAGGCGGCGCTGGTTTTCGATTCTAAAAAACCACTGGATAAAAGCTCTTGCTGCCTTTAATGATTTTGCTCTTTTTGGAATACCCAGGTACACCGAATCTTCGGTAACCGGAATTCTGTTTTGTTCCATCACCCAGCGGAAATCAAGAATATTTTTGCTTTCATCGCTTAGTAAGAAAAGATCACTGCTTTCTATATACGAAAAAAGAATACGTCCGCTTTGAATAAGTTTTTCCGGCGGCTCAAAGAAATACTTAAAAGTAAATTCATCTTCTGCCTGGGCGCTTGTATTTATTTCGTTTGTCCAGTTGTTTATAAAAATCATTGAGCGCTCAAGAGCCGCAGCGTCCCAGGCAAGAGGGTGGCGGACAGGTACCCTTGATGTTTCGCGGCTTAACGAATGACTTGCTTCCCGGAATGACGCGCCGGAAAGAATTGCAGTTGCAAGAAGGAAATTATCGTCCCATAACGGAGAAAAACCCATTCGCGTATATACGCCGCGGGTTAAAGTATTATAAGTATGACTTAATCTTTTTATTTCATCAAAGTCGATTGTAAATTGATTAGACAGACTTTGCTCCCTGTCCCTGGAAAAAATTAATGCAGGAATATTAAACGATACCGGTAATAGGTATTGGCTGCGGTCTATCCTGCCAATTGCTAAAAGCCGCGGATAAAAATTACTTCTTGAAAGTTTATTTGCTCCAAACAAATTATCCAGTGTTCTAAAGTTAGAACCAGTAGAGGCGTTTTTTAGCCAGCTTGCGGCAACAATATCCGGGACATTTCTTTTTCCCAGTTCTGCCGCAGGAAACTCGACATATCTTACGCTGACCTTGTACTGGTTTTGTACAGTATTAAAGTATTCTCCATAGAGTGCAAATTCGGGTCTGTCTGTCCATATTTGCGCTGTTTTGCCATCACCGCAGGAGACAAAGATAACGGTCAGTAACAAGGCCAGAGCTCTTAATATACGCATAAATAAGTGTATTTTGCCCCCTATATGCTTGTCAATCTGTTATTTGAGTGGTAACATCAAACGAAGGAGAAGCATCCTTTGGACCGGATAAAAGATCCTCACATAGTCAGGTTAATTGAACAGATTGGTGAGCATTATCGAACTAACATCTCAAACAGGTTTCTGCGTCCTGTACTGCTGCAAATTCAAATTGATAAAACAACATGGGATTTAATCGAGGTTCTTACCGAAAAAATGGAGCTATATCGATACCAGGGGTTCCACCTTGACGAGTTATACCGGCAAATTGCAGCCTGTGCCCGTTTTGTCGAAATTGCCCGGAATAAAGCCACTATCAAGAATAAGCTAAGTTCACTGCCGGACGGTCCTGATAAGATCCTCCGCGAAATGGCTGTAAGTAATTTCGCCTCGAATTTAAAGGTTTTTTCTGACTTATTGAACGAATTATTCATCAGTTTGGTAGAAATGGACAAAAAAGACGCAGGTGACCCCCGTCAAGCAGTTTATAGCCAAATGCCGGAACTTTACAATATTGGCCGTCTTTTGGTCGGTCAATGACCCCTATCTGACCACTCGTGAGTGGTCAGACCCCTCTTGACTATTTTTTTTAATTAATATATAAAAAATAACCATTTGACGAATTTTGGAGATAAAGATGTACGCTCTTGTAGAATTTAAAGGGAAACAATATAAGGCCGAGAAAGGCGCCCTTCTCAAAGTTGATTTGATTGACGCTGAGCCCGGAACCGCAATTAATATTGATACGGTTCTGTTAATTTCCGGAGATCCGGTTAAGGTTGGCGACCCTTATATTAAAGGCGCAAAAGTGTCCGCAACTGTAGAATCCCATGGAAAAGACGAAAAAATCATTGTTTTTAAGTACAAACCAAAGAAGGATTATCGCAGAAAACAAGGACACAGACAGCAATACTCAATTATAAAGATTGGGGATATCTCGGCATAGCCGGGCTTAAGCCGGGGTTTAATTGATCGAGATAGAAGCGGTTCTGGACAGCGATGGAGTTTTAAGAGCCTGCAAAGCAGCAGGTCATTCCGCCGCCGGTAAAGCCGGAACCGATATTGTGTGCGCTGCCGTTTCGGTTCTGTTAAGAACCGCGTTAGGCACCCTTTCTGACCGGAAAGGGATAACTGTTCAGGGCGGCGCGCCGGAAAGAGGCCAGTTATGGCTAAAGGCTGATTATGAGGCAGAAGGAAAGGATTTCCTTTACGCCTGCGGGGTTTTCCTGATTGACGGCTTAAAGTCCGTTGCAAAGGAATACCCGGAAAACTGTACATTGACAGTTAAGGAGAATTGATATGGCACGGAAACGCGGCGGAAGCGGCGCAAAGAACGGACGAGACTCAAACCCAACCTATTTAGGCGTAAAAGCGACTGACGGCGAATTTGTTAAGGCAGGAACTATTATAGCCCGCCAACGCGGAACCAGGATTCATCCGGGAACCAACGTAGGCTGCGGCTGTGATTACACCCTGTTTGCCCTCGCGGACGGAAAAGTCAGTTTTCACCAGCGCCGCGGCCGCAAGCTCGCCTCGGTGGTTGTCGGCTAATTATCACCTTGCGTGGAAAGATTTGCAGATGAAGTAATAATCGAAGTATCCTCGGGGAGCGGCGGCAACGGATGTGCGGCTTTCCGCAGGGAGAAATATGTCCCCAGGGGCGGACCGTCCGGCGGCGATGGCGGCAGGGGAGGAGACATTGTTTTCACAGTCCGCCGCAACTTGCGTACCCTTGCGCACTTACGCTACAAGCACACATTTAAGGCAGAAAACGGCAACGACGGCGAAGGCGCAGGCAGATACGGGTCTAACGGCGCAGATATGATTATCCCCCTGCCGCCGGGTTCGTTAATCCGCAATATAGAAACCGGCGAACTAATCAGGGACTTTTCCAAAAATCAGGATAACTTTGTTTTTCTTAAAGGCGGCAACGGAGGTTGGGGAAACATCCATTTTAAGTCTTCTGTGAATCAGGCGCCGCGAAAAGCTCTGCCGGGAAAACCTGGTCAAACAGCAAAAATAAAAGTAGAACTTCAGATCATGGCGGACATAGGTCTTGTAGGTTTTCCCAATGCCGGAAAATCCAGCCTTCTTGATCGCTTTACTAATGCAAGGCCAAAAATAGCAGCATATCCGTTTACTACAAAGATACCCAATCTGGGAGTTTTAACCATAGATGATAAAGACATAATCATTGCTGATATCCCTGGCCTAATCGAAGGCGCTTCGCAGGGAGCAGGGCTTGGCATTCGTTTTCTTAAACATATTTCCCGTACACAGGCGCTTGTTTTTCTTATCGATCTTTCCCAGGACAATTACCTTGATGCGTTTGATGTTCTTCTGAACGAACTTGGAACTTTTTCGGTTGATTTAACAAAAAAGAAACGATTGCTTGTTGGAACAAAAACCGATTTACCGGAAACCGAAGGACGGCTTTCCGAACTTGCTGCAAAGTATCCGGCGGAAGAAGTAATGAGTATTTCTGTTTTTTCCGGAGAAGGCATTAAAGAACTTTCCTATGCATTTATGCGGCTTGCAGACAGCAAAGACGCTGACGCCGATATTGCCGATGAACAGCCCGACGAAGACATCGATATCGATGATTTTCCGGAGGAAAACGAGTGAAGCTAGGTATTTTAGGAGGCAGCTTTAATCCTGTTCATCTTGGTCATCTTTTTTTGGCTGAGACTGCACTTTCTGCGTTAAAACTTGATAGAGTTGTTTTTATACCTGCATACCGTTCTCCCTTTAAATTAAACGTTGCGGAAATGGAAACCAATACGAGCGACAGAATAAACATGCTGGCAGCTTCAATCGAGGGCGACAGCAGGTTTGCGATAGACGGTTGTGAGATAAGGCGCGAAGGAGTTTCGTACACTGTAAACACGCTGGAAGATGTAATCGAACGATATATGCCAACAGGTAAACCTGTGCTTATTATCGGTGATGATCTTGCTGCAGATTTTCCAAAATGGCGCGACAGCGAAAAAATTTTACAGCTTGCGGATATCGCTGTTGCCCGCAGAATAAATGCAGCACCGGTTTCTTATCCTTTTTCGCATATTGTTATAGAAAACCAGGTGATGAATGTTTCATCGCAGGAAATAAGACAAATGATTGCTGAGTCTGCATCGGGCAAAGAAAGCAATTGGCAGTCTCTTGTACCGGCAGGAGCAAGGGAGATTATCGAAGCCAGGAAACTTTACGGTTTGTCCGGGGCGCCGCAGAGTATGCAGCCGGAAAACCTGCCAGTTCAGGAACAGACAGACGAAAACGGCATACAGGCTGATATCCGGCGTATCGAGAGAGCGGCGCGCGAAACTCTGAGTACAGAGCGTTTTTTACATTCCAGGAATACAGCGCTTCAGGCAAGCGATATGTGCAGCCGCCTTGGTTTAAACCACCAGGAGGGGTATCTTGCCGGAATAGCCCATGATTTAGCCAAACAGATAGATAACAGGCAGCTTCTGGAAATTGTTAAATCTGACGGGCAGGAAATAACCAGTCTGGAAAACGAAAGGCCAAATCTTCTTCACGGAAAAGCAGCAGCAGTCTTGCTAAGAGAGCGGTTTAACATTCATAATAAAGAAGTAATTGATGCTGTGGCAGTCCACACATCCGGCTGTGAAGATATTGGGCAGTTGGCCAAGGTAATTTATATTGCCGATAAAACCGATGCCAGCAGAAGTATCGATCCTGCCTTGAGAAAAATGTGCAGGGAAGATAATCTTGATAATATCCTATTGGCTGTAATTGATAAGGCAATTATTAAAATTAAAGCAAAGGGGTTAGAATTGTCGGAAGATACATTAAAGATGTTAAGCAGGATAAAGGAATGAAAAAATTAAGATAATTAAAAGCGATGCTTCAGTTTTACTGCTTGCTCTGATAATTCTTCTGCTTGCTTTTGGAATAGTTTTTTCCATAATGACATTCCGCAGTAATCCTGTAGATGACGCTCTTGCCGCAAACCGAGTAATCAATGTACTCTTTGTTGTCGAAGACAATAAAAAACCTCTTAGCACCTATGTATTGATGTATTATCCTGTTACTAAACGTGCAGCTATTTTTGATATTCCCGGCAACCTTGGTCTTTTAATATCAAGGATTAACCGCGTTGACCGCATAGACAGGGTGTATGATCCTTCAAGAATCGGCAGTTATGAAAATGAAATTGAAAAACTTTTGGGAATAGAAATAAACTTTGCAGTTGTTATAACAAAAGAAAATCTGGTTTCTATTGTTGACCTGTTGGAGGGTGTGGAAATATTTATTCCTTCGCCTGTATTGTACAGGGATGATGACGGAATTATTTTATTTCCATCCGGCATGACCGTTCTTGACGGCGATAAAGCCAGTCTCTATGCTACATACAGCCTGCCGCACGAAGACACTGAAATGGAAGTATTCCGCAGACAGCGGTTTTTTCTTGGTTACCTTAGCCGCCAGATACAAATGAACGAAAAGCTTAAGAATCCCATGCTTGCGAAAATGTACTATTCTTTTTTCAGAACCGGAATAAAACAGCGGACATTAATGCTGCTCTTTGATGAGTTTGTTAACATAGATACCGACAGGACGAATATTCAATCTGTCGGAGGTAACCTGCGCGAAGTTTCCGATCAGATGCTGATTATTCCGCATTGGGACGGGAATCTTGTAAAAGAGGTTGTACGTCAGACGCTGGCAACGCTTACCCGCGAAATTGAAGATCATTTAATTGAACGCACCCTTACCGTAGAAGTTTTAAACGGGACAGCAATTAACGGCCTTGCTGGAAGAACTGCCGAGATGCTTCGCAGTTTTGGGTATGATGTTATTTCCATAGGAAATGCAGACAGGAACAATTATGAAAGTACGGTTATTTTCCAGCGTTCCGGAGACGATACCATGGTAAGATCGTTTGCAGATGTTATCCGCTGTAATAATATCCGCCGCGAAACTGTATTGGAAGATGATCAGGACAGTGATCCGGTTAATCAAAGGATTGAATACAAGGCAGATATAACATTGCTGATTGGAAGGAACTTTAATGGCAGATATGTCACAGGAAACTAATTATATGCCGGACACCATTGCCGGAGACATTGGCGGACTTTTGCAGGAACATAAAGGGCAGGATGTTTCCGTGCTTGATTTACGCGGGATTAATAACTGGACAGATTTTTTTATTGTTACCACCGTTTCCAGCAGAACGCACATGGACGGCCTTGAACGGCACATCAGAGATTTTTGCCGCGAGAAAGATATCGATGTGTTTAGGAGTTCTCGAACCAAAGGTTCATACAAAAACCAGGATGATGAATGGCGCCTGATCGATCTAGGCTCAGTGATCATTCACCTGATGACCTCTGATGCACGTGACTTTTATGAACTAGAAAGGTTATGGCGCCCATTACAGCACCCAAAGGGTGTGGATGGATAGCAGCAGCGCGGCGTGGCGCACAATGAACGTTAACAAGATGAAAAATGCGCGAGGGTTTTAACCCGAGCAGCGCGCCCGGAGCCATTAAATAAAGGCATTTTAAAACCCTCATCACTGCCTACTCGTCGTCTTCCCAGTCATCCTCGTCATCTTCGTAGTCGTCGTCATCGTCTTCGTAGTCATCGTCTTCATCATCGTCGTCATCATCTAAATCATCATCATCTTCGTCTTCATAGTCATCATCGTCTTCATAGTCATCGTCATCTTCAAAATCGTCATCTTCATCGATGTCATCATCATCACTGCAGATGAAAGCCGGCAATGAGCTGTCTGTTTCGTAAGCGTCAGCAAAGTCGCTTACCGGTGTCAGCATCAATTCTTCGTGTTTCATTGCTCCGTTCAGAACCATAATGTTCTCCCTTTGAAATTGATATTTTTAGAATCTAAACTGATATAGAAAAGGTTAAAAACCTCTCTCCTAGAAACATAAGGGAGGACACATTAAGTTGTCAACAGGTTTTTAATGATTTTATTAAACTTTTAATGTATGATATTCTCAGGCAAATGAGTGACTTTTTTGACAAAATAACCGTAAGTGCACCCGTAAAAGTAAACCTTCACCTGGCTGTTAAAGACAAGCGGCCTGATGGTTTTCATAACCTGGAAAGTGTCTTTTTGGCTGTGGATTTTGGCGATACCCTGCATTTCCAGCCAAATTTGGAAAATATAACAGAAATTACTGTACATGGCATTAATTTTGACATTCCCATGGAAAAAAACATCATTTTTAAGGCAATATCCCTGTTTAAGGAGAAAACCGGCATTAACCAGGGGTTTAAGGTCTATGTCGAAAAGCGTATCCCCCTTGGCGGCGGTCTTGGCGGCGGTTCTTCCGATGCGGCTGCTGCGCTTTTGGCGTTGAATAAAATTGCCGACTTTCCGTGCAGCCGGGAAACCATGCTGGAAATGGCTGCTTCCCTGGGCAGCGATGTCCCGTTTTTTATCCATCAGACCCCGGCTGCCTGGGTAACAGGCCGCGGCGAGATTATACAGCCATTTGAGATACCAAACCTTTTCCTGGTACTGGTTAGCCCCGGCTTCCCCAGCGATACCGCCGCTGCTTTCCGCCTATTGGATGCTCATAGGGATACTCATACAGAAATATCAATCTCCAGTTTTTCTTCTGTGTCTTTTGTGCCTCCGTGCCTCCGTGAGATGAAATTTGAAAAAGATGGTTTTTTTAACGACTTCCTGCCGGTTTTTCTGGAAAAAGAAAAAGCCGTATACAACAAAATTATCTCCCAGTTACAGGAACAGGGAGCAGTTTTTTCCAGCCTATCAGGGGCAGGCTCGACATGTTTTGGCGTTTTTGAAAGGGAGGAACAAGCACAAAAAGCAGCTCAAACTCTGCGCGGTTCCTGGGATTTTGTTGAGTTTTGCCGTTCCGGCTATGTGCCGCTAATTGCTTAACGGACGGTGTTTTCTATTGGCTTTTGACAATTTTTATATTATACTAAGCATATACCCTACCAATCCTTTATAAACAGGGAGTTTTGGATGAAAAAGAAAATTATTTTGTCGGCTTTATTTGTTTCTTCTCTTGCAATTTTATGGCTCTGTGTAAGCTGCGCCACCGTAGATGGTGATTTTGACAGCCGTGATTACACCAGACCTATGGATTTTTCATATAATATTATTGGAAAGGGTGACAGCCGGACCATCACTATAACAAATTACAAAGGAAAGAATCCTGAAGTAAATATTCCTCCGCAAATAAAGAAATATCCTGTGACCGTTATTGGCAGTAATGCATTCAGAAGAAAGGATATTACAAGCGTAGTTATTCCGGAAAGCATTACCATAATCGAATCAGGAGCATTCTTATCCAACAGCATTACAAGTGTTATTATTCCTCAAGGCGTTACAATCATTGGTGAAAATGCTTTTTCCAACAACAAACTTATTAATCTGACTCTTTATGAAGGTCTTACGTTCATCGGGAGAGCGGCATTTAAAGATAATCAGCTTACAGGTATTAATATTCCATTAAGTGTAAATACGATCGGCGATGAAGCATTTATGAATAATCAACTGGTCAGCGTGATAATCCCGTCAAATGTTCTTTCCATCGCAAACGGTGTTTTTTGCAATAATCAGTTGGTTAGCATTAACATTCAGGAAGGCGTAAGGAATATCGGAGATAACGCTTTTATGGATAATCAACTGGCTACCGTATTAATTCCAACAAGTATCGCAACCATTGGACGTTCTGCGTTCAGGAACAACCAGCTTGCAAGTATTAGCGTTATGGACGGCGTCACAAGCATCGGACGTTTTGCGTTTTTTAAAAACAGACTGACAAGTGTAACAATTGCGCCGAGTGTTACCAGTATCGGAGAAAGCGCTTTTGCTGAAAATCAGCTAACCAGAGTAGTCATTCCGGACAGTGTTACAAATATCGGTAATACCGCATTTGCGGACAATAACCTGACCAACGTAACCATTCCCGGCAGCGTTGCGAATATCGGAGACTATGCGTTTTTTAACAACAGATTAACGAGCATTACCATCCAGGACGGTGTTGTAAGTATTGGGGATTACGCATTTATAGATAATCAGTTAACCAGCCTGACAATTCCTACAAGCGTTACCAATGTTGGACGTTCTGCATTCAGAAATAATCAATTAACCAGCATTATTGTTCCTTCGAGTATTGTAGTTGTCAGACATTCAGCGTTTAGGAATAACCAATTAGTAAGCGTAACTATTCAAAATGGTATTATTAGTATCGAAGAAGGAGCTTTTAACAACAACAGACTGACAGGTATAAATATACCCGACAGCGTTATACATATCGGAGAAAATGCCTTTGGTGACAACAGATTAACCAGCGTAACCATTCCGGTGAATGTTACGAACATCGAACGTTTTGCATTCAGAAACAATAACCTGACAAGCGTTGTGTTTCAGTCAAATATTCAAACCATCGAAGAAAATGTTTTTGCCATTAATAATAATCTGAACGTTATTACAATTCCGTATAACTTTTTTTACCGGTTTATAGAGAACGAAGGTTTTCAGGAAGGTTTTTATGCTGTCTTAAATGCATTTGAATACAGCAGCGGAACATATGAACTTAGGGATAACCGCTGGTTCTGCAGCGGAAGAGTTATGCCGCGGCCTGTTCAGCTTGTCTGCGGAATTGGTATGACAATTACCAAAATCGAAGGAACGTATACTGGTCTGGACGGATCTACACAGATAAGCCGGCAATTAACTCCAGGCGACGATAAAAAAGATATTTTTCTTGCACCTGGTTTTTACAATGTTGAAGTTATAAGTGAAAATATACCAGCAGGCGCAACTGCTGCAACCGGAAGGGGAAGAGCGCCGTTATCAACCGAAATTGATAATACATTTACTTTTACGCAGGACTTTGAAAGCGGAGTATATGATCTTACAGGAACACCTGTGGGAAATGAAATCCAGTTTCGGATCATCAAAAGAGAGTTATAACAACTTAATAAACTCTCTTTGTGTGTAATATTCTTATAAAAATCCTCTTTTTAAACTAAATATTTGTTAAAAGTTGGGTAAAAAAGCAACTTTTCCTCTTGCGTTCGTGACAAAACTGTATTATAATGTAAAGCAAATCGGGCTTAATGCCTTAATGCGCCCCGGTGGGAGCTGCATTAAGCCTTTTTACTAAAACAAGGCCTCAAAAGGAAGGAGAGACGCCATGGAAATTACAGATATCAGAGTCCGCAAGGTGACTGGCGGCGGTAAGCCAAAGGCCTATGTAACGGTTACTTTTGACGATTGCTTTGTAGTCCACAACATAAAGATCATTGAGGGTAAAACCGGAGTATTTATCGCCATGCCAAGCCGGAAAACCCGGGCTGGAGAGTACAAAGATGTAGCTCATCCAATTCAGCCCGAATTTAGAGCAGAATTACAGAAACGTATTCTGGAAAAATATGATTCCGGTGATGTGGATATTTCCACAGACGGAGCGGATGATTAAGACTGGAAGTTCTGGACTTTCAGCGTTTTCCGTTACCAAAACCTCTTGAACACCTCTCTTGATTTATGATATTCTCATAAAACGATAATGGGATGTCGGCAAGCGGTAAGCCACCGGCCTTTGGCGCCGGTATTCACAGGTTCGAATCCTGTCGTCCCAGATAGGGTTTATCCCGTTAATTTTTTATAGAGGTTAATTATATGAGCAAAGTTGTGTTACAGGCTAAAAATCGCGAAAAATACGGTTCTTCCGAATCACGCCGAATCAGGCGAAGCGGCAGAATTCCTGCAGTCATTTACGGAAGATCCGGCAAGTCTGTTTCTATCGATCTGGATGCAATCGATTTTGCCAAAGGTACAAAAGGTATATCTGAAAGTACAATTGTTAAGGTCGATGTAGAAGGCAAATCTTATGATGCTTTTGTAAAAGGCACTCAGAGAAATATTGTAGACGGCAATATTCTTCATATCGATTTTTATGAAGTAGAAAGCGGCGTTGCCTTGCGCGCCAGGGTTTCTCTTGTTTTTCATGGAAATCCGGTTGGTGTACGCGAAGGCGGTATGCTGGAAACTCCTATGCACGAAATCGAAATCGAATGTCTTCCTGTAGATCTTCCTGAAAGAATCGAAATTGATATTTCAAGTCTTAAGGTTAACCAGTCTATACATGTCAGGGATATTCCTCTTGCTAAGACTATAAGGCTTCTTTCCAATCCGGATCAAACTGTTGCGCTTGTTAAGTTTGCCCAAGCCGAAGCTGCTGCTCCTGCTGCCGCCGCTACAGATGCTGCTGCTGCAACCGCTGCTGCTGGCGCAGCGCCTGCTGCCGCTGCTGCTGCTCCTGCCGCCGGTGACAAAAAGGCCGCTCCTGCTGCAGATAAAAAATAGAGCTTAACACTATTAATAAATTTGAAAATATTGTTTTTACCGCTTTGAAAGACTGTCCCGCCGGGGCAGTCTTTTTAGCTGCTGTCTCCGGCGGCGCAGACTCCATGGCAATGCTTGCGGCTTTGTGCGCTTTGCAGCGCGACGCTTTGCAGTGCGACGTCGTTCAACGCAGGGTTTTCTGCCTGCACGTTGAACACGGTCTTCGCCCGGCGGAAGAGAGCCAGGGTGATGCCGATTATGTCCGTGAATTTTGTAAAAGTAATAATATAAAATGCAGTGTTGTTTCTGTTCCGCCGGGCAAAATAGCCGCACTTGCGCAGCGCAGAGGTATCGGCATAGAAGCAGCCGCGCGCCATTTCCGGCACAAAGCGTTATCCAGGGAAGCCGCGCGCCTTGACCAGAGCAATACAGAAAAAACAATTATTTTATTGGCACACACAAAAGATGATTTACTGGAAATGGCATTGATGCGCATTTTGCGCGGTGTTGGTCCTGCCGGGCTTGCCGCCATGCCTGTGCGCCGCGGAAGGATATTTCGCCCATTGCTTGGTATGTCACGCGCCGATATTATTGCGTATTTAAAAGAAAAAAAAATCCAGTGGCGCGAAGATTCTACAAACAGCGACGAAGTGTTTTTGCGTAATAAAATCCGATGCCGTCTTGTTCCGATGCTGAACGAGTCGTTTCCTTCGTGGAAAAAAGGCGCGGCTGCAATGGCAGAGACGCAGTCGCTTGCGGCGGACTTTATCGCCAAAGAAGCGAGTAGTCGAATTAAATGGGAAATATCCCCAAATGAATGTTTTATTTTTATATGTGCTGAAAGTTTTTTTAAGCAACCTCAAATCGTCAGAGAAGAAGCAATCTATCAGGGACTAAACACTTTATCTTCCCTTCGTGCCTCTGTGTCTCTGTGTGAGTCTTCTCGTATTAAATCTGTCAAACGTTCTGTTGTAAGAAAGTTCTGCTCAGGCGCGGTAAATGCCGCAGACCTTGGACCGGTTAGAGCCAGACGCAAAGACGGAAAAATCCTGTTATCCCGCACAAGAAAAGAGTGCTTTGAAACCGGTATCTCTGTGTTGATTAAATAGCCAAAAACGCTTAAAATTCTATATATGTTCGATCCCAATAACAATATGCCCGACCGCGGTTCCGGACAGTCCAGGCGGCCAGGCGGCTTTACATTTATTTTCTTTATAATTGTTGCAGTTCTTTTTATTGCCTTTTTCTTTAGGGGGGATAGCTCTCCTGTAATGAATATCACTTATTCGGAATTTATGCGCTTTATTGACGATGGTCAGGTTGATTCCGTTACCATTTTTGATGACAGGGCTGTCGATATCTACCTGAAAGGGTCGTCTTCGGGCAGTTCCCCTCAGCTTAGGACCCGTATTCCAAATATATCCGATCCTAACCTTATATTAATTCTGCAGAACAGGGGTATCAACATAACAAGTTCTGCGACAAAAGTAACCTTCATGCGTATTATGATGGATATGCTTCCCTGGATTATCGGGTTTTCCATTATCATGCTAATTTTTAGAAATATGCAGGGTATGGGAATGAGGAACTTTTCATTTGGCAAGAGCAAAGCAAAGCGTTATCAGGATGAAGGAAAAAAAGTTAGCTTTACCGATGTAGCGGGTCAGAAAGATGCCAAATACGAACTTGAAGAAGTTGTTGAGTTTCTTAAAAATCCTCAAAAGTTTACAAAGATGGGAGCGCGTATTCCCAAGGGTGTGCTTCTTGTAGGAATGCCTGGTACAGGTAAAACATTGATGGCGCGTTCTGTGGCTGGCGAAGCCGGCGTGGCTTTCTTTCACATGTCAGGTTCTGACTTTGTAGAAATGTTTGTCGGTGTCGGCGCAAGCCGTGTAAGAGACCTTTTTGATCAGGGACGTAAAAGCGCTCCCTGTATAATTTTTATTGATGAACTGGATGCCGTCGGGCGTACGCGCGGCGCTGGTTACGGCGGCGGCCATGATGAACGCGAACAGACATTGAATCAGCTTCTTGTAGAAATGGACGGCTTTGATTCCAAAGACGGCGTTATAATTCTTGCCGCAACAAACCGCCCCGATGTTTTAGACCCTGCGCTTTTACGTCCCGGCCGCTTTGACCGCCAGGTTGTTGTCGCAATGCCTGATATAAAAGAGCGTGAGGCGATATTACAGATTCACGCCGCTAAGATTCCGCTTGATAAAGAAATTGATTTAACACGTATTGCAAGAATGACACCGGGAATGAGCGGCGCAGATATCGCAAACCTTGTAAACGAAGCAGCGCTTTTTGCCGCGCGTAAAGACCGCGCCGAAGTTGTAATGCCTGACTTTGAAGAAGCAAGAGATAAGGTATTAATGGGTGTTGCAAGAAAGACGCTTGTTGTTTCCGATAAAGAACGGCGTATGACAGCAATTCACGAAGCAGGACATGCGCTTTTACATTATTTTTTAAAAAATGCAGATCCGCTGCACAAGGTTACGGTTATTCCCCGCGGACGCGCGTTGGCAATGGCTCTTTCGCTTCCGGAAGAAGACAGTTACAGCCGTTCGAAAGGCTGGATAGAAGATCGTATCTCTATCTGTTACGGCGGCTGGCTTGC
>WQXC01000035.1 GCA_009785045.1 Treponema sp.
CAGCGCGATAAACCTGATTATGGCAAGAGTATGATCCGTTTTTTTAATTTTTAAATTCACTTTTTTCCTCCTTAAAAAATGTTTCAAGCAATCTAATTAACTCTTTATTTTCTACTCCAAGATCACGCAGTTCATGAATAAAACGTCCAAGTACTTCGCGAATTTTCCGGTTTAAGCTGTCGTCTTCCATTACCGGTTTTTTGTCAGAAACATAAGTGCCGCTTCCCACCTGGGTTTCCAAAACACCGCGGATTTCCAGCTCGCCGTATGCCTTGGCAATAGTGTTAGGGTTGGTTTTTAAATCAACCGCAAGGGAACGGATTGTCGGCAGTTTGTCGCCGCTGTTCATTCGCCCGGAAAGGATAGCATATTCAATCTGCTGGATTATCTGCCTGTAAATCGGTGTCCCGTTTACAGGGTCCAGCGAGAAATGGATAATCTCCTCGTGGGTCTTAAGCCCGGGCTTTAAAGCCATTGTACTATTCATCTAGTACAAGTGTAAGTGTACTAGTACAATATGTCAAGTAAAATTTTCAAAAAATTTGATAAATTTTGAAGAAATTTGTCCTTGCCTGACCACTGCTTAGCAAAGCCAAGTATCAAGTGGTCAGGTACGAAACGCGGAAAAACGCAGAATTTAGAGTAAAAGTAGCAAAAATAGCCCCAAAAATTAAATATTTCGTATATACTTAATTAAATAAGGGGATAAGATGATTATTTATCATGGAAGTGATATTCCGGTAATCAAACCAAAAATTCTTAGCACCAACCGCTTTCTAGATTTTGGTGAAGGATTTTACACAACATCTTCTTATGAGCAAGCCAGAAGATGGTCTCAGCGAATCGCCGATGTCAGAAAGTCAAAAAACTCAATTATAAGTTTTTATGATTTTGATATAGATAAAGCAAAAAAAGATTTACAAACCATTCAATTTGATGAACCTTCTGCAGAATGGCTAAATTTTGTCGTATTATGCCGAAACGGGAAAGAAACTGATTTTAAATATGACATAGCTATAGGTCCTGTTGCAAATGATAATGTTTATGAGACTATCAGGCTATTTGAAACTGGAATTTATACAAAAGACGAAGCAATAATTCGTTTAAAAATAGAAAAAATCTATAATCAAATACTTTTTCATACAGAAGAAGCTTTAAAATATTGCATTTATACGAAACACGAGAATGCAGATAAAGGTTCAAATGAGTAAAGAAAAATTTCAAGTACTGATGCCCCTTTTTGTGTCTGCTCTAATTAAAAAAATTATTGAACAAAAAAACGTATCTGCTAATGAAGCATTTTCCAGTTTATATAATTCTAAACTGTACATCCTGCTTGATGATGAACAAACCAAAGTATGGCACTACAGTACAGAAAAGCTGTATCATCTTTTTGAAGAAGAAATGAATACAGGTAACTTCGACTTCCCGGAGTGTTAGATGGATAAAGTACTACACTTTAAGGTTTTTTGCTTAGAAAATTATAAAACAGCGCATGATCTTACCGGAAAAGCCGCCTATGATATTTTTCAAAAATACGAGGTATTTAATTATATTACAGATTTTTTTGATATCCTTCATTCGTTTGGCGCGCTTTATTTAGTTAATGACATTGATGAATTTATTTCAAACCGTGAAAATTCTATAAAATAATAATCTAAAAGGCATCGTACTAGGAACACAAAGAATTGTGTCCGCGGACTCCCTACCTTAGTAGCTTCGTTAAACCGGCGAAGTCAAAGGGAGAGCTAAAATCATCCAATCCGGGTAATGCTGCGCCAAGGGTGTAGTTTCCGGTGCAGGAAAAGTTAACATCGGAGCTGTTGGTAATAATGCGTGTTAGCTCGGCGACCATTGATAGACTGGAGAACGAAATATCAATCGGAATCTGGACTTTTCTGCCTGCCGGGATTTGAGTATTATTTGCAACTTTTCCGTCTCCCCATCTGGAGTTATTTACCATAAGGTTATAATTAAAGTCTTTTACATTCATGGCGAAATTGTTGTTGTTTTCAATTTCCAGCATGGCTTTAAAATCAAGCCTGGTAAGGCTGATATTCTCTGCTCTTATTCCATTGAATGTAAGCACCGGCACTTTAAGAAGCGGAAGCGCTGCTGTTATATTAGTTAAATTTAATCCGCCTTCTCCTGCAAATGCCGGAATGTTAAAATCGGTATTTAATGAGAGTCTGCTTTGAACTTCGTTTAAGTTCCTAAGAGCCAGAAAGTTCTGGAACAGCTCAAGATAATTTACAGAAAGCCTTATTAACACAGGAGTTACTGCAGCGGCTGCGAGCGGTTTGGAAATATCAACAGAGCTTTTTAAGAACGAATTATTATTAACAGAATAATCATAAGCCATTTTGGGTAATGGCAGTTCAAACTGATTCGGATTCTCTACATTCACAGAAAATAAAAGTTCAGCTTTGGTAGAATCAAGTTTATCCAGTTTAAACGAAGGGGCGCTGATTTTAGGCATTTGTAAAACCGGGAAAACACCTTCGTGATCAAAATTCCATTTTAATTCGCCCAAAACAGGAAAATCATATTTAGCGGCAAGCGCTATCGCAAAATTCGCCTGCTCTCTGCCCTTTAACGATGCAAAGGTGTTAAAAAAATCAACATAAGTAAAGCTAATCAACACATCAACGATATTGCTTCTGCGCGCTTTTATGGATTGCTGATTACCGCCCAATTGTCCCTTAATAAAAGAATTTTTATCTACAAAAAACTCCCAATCGATATCCGGGAAAGGAATGGAAATTGAATTTGGGTTTTCTACATTCACCTTGGCTAATAATTTGATGTCAGAAAAACTTATACCTGCAAGTTCTACAGAACGAAATGTTAAAACCGGTTCGCTAAAAATACCTCTGATTGTTTCACAGGTGGTTAATGTAAAAATGGCAATGATAGCCGTAAGGATCAAACCTGCTTTTTTAAAATTAAACTTTTTCATTTATTTCCTCCTTATAATATCAAATCCACAATATGGCACCAGCGCTCTTGGTATGCGCACAGTACCGTCTGCCTGTTGATTATTTTCCAGTATTGCAATGATAGCACGGGAAACAGCAATTGCCGTCCCGTTAAGCATGTGTACAAATTTATTTTTTCCGTCTGTGTCTTTAAACCGGATGTTTAACCTGCGTGCCTGATAATCGGTACAATTGGATGTCGAAGTAACTTCGCCGTATTCGCCGCCATTGCGTCCGGGCATCCAGGCTTCCAGGTCCCATTTGCGGTAAGCAGGCGCGCCTAAGTCACCTGTGCAGGTATCCACTACTCTAAACGGAATATTTAAACCTTCGAATATTTCTTCTTCTATTGAACGCAGTTCTTCGTGGAACTTGTCCGATTCTTCGGGCAGACAATAAGCAAACATTTCCAGTTTGGTAAACTGATGAACGCGGTAAAGTCCTTTGGAAAATTGTCCGGCTGCTCCTGCTTCACGTCTGAAACAATGTGAAAGCCCAGCCATGCGAAGAGGAAGTTTTTCTCTTGGCAAGATTTGATTTGAATAGTAACCGCCTAAAGTGATTTCTGCAGTTCCTACCAAACATGTATCCTCGCCTTCCAGTGTGTAGACATTGGACTCTGCTCCGCGCGGATTAAAACCAATACCTTCGAGAATTTCTTCGCGGGCAATGTCTGGGGTAATAAACGGAGTAAATCCTTTATTCTGCAATATATCCAGAGCGTAGCGGACAAGACCCAGTTCAAGGTAAACACCTTCGTTTTTAAGGTAATAAAATTTTGTGCCAGATACTTTTGTACCGGCATCAAAGTCGATAATATCAAGGTCCTGACCCAATTGAACATGGTCGGCAGGTTCAAAATCAAACTTTGGTATTGTCCCGGATTTTTTAACTTCCAGGTTGTCTTTATCTTCTTTGCCGACAGGCGCGTCCGGATGCGCCATATTGGGAATTTTTCGCGCTTCGGTTAACAGCTCTGTTTCCACAGCCGCAAGATCACTTTCCGCTGCGGCAATTTCTTCTTTTAATTTTTTGCCTTCTTCGATAAGCGCATTTCGCACATCCTGCTCAAGCTTGCCTTTCATGGCATCGGCATTGGCATTGCGTTTTTGCTGCAAACCTTGCAAATTTGTGGTAAGTTCGGTTCTTTTAACGTAAAGGCGCGCCACTGCTTCGGCATCAGCCTTCATAAAACGGTCGGCAATGTTACCAGTAACCGCATGCAAATTTTCTGTTATAAATTTATAATCCAACATATAACTATTGTATCAGAATATATACGATTAGACTAGAGTTTGATTTTTTATTTTACCATCTAAAAAATCTGCAGATATACGAATAGACTCGCCAATTGCTTTTTCTATGTCATCATCTTCTACTCCAAGCTGGTTACATCCGCGGAGTCTGTCAATGTATGCATCTGCGCTTTGTATACCGGAAAGTTTTGGCAGATATATTCCGCTTATATTTTCTCCGCTCTCGCGCAGTTTTTCTTCCATGTACTTTATGCCAATATTCAGAAGCCAGTTTGGAATGGTAATTACTATTCTTCCGGGCATTCCCATGTTCTTATGAACGATAGAAAGAAAAGATCTCCATGGCATATTATAACAGCCGATAGGCCAGCATTTACCGCCCTTTGATGTTTCCAATGCGCCAGCTATCGCCTGGGCAGCCTGTTTTCTTGTTATCATTGCAGTACCGCCTTTTGGGTACATGGTAACGATTTTCATGCTGCGTATTGCTTTTACAAGAATTGTCCAAACAGGTTCGCGTCCCTGCTGAACGCCGAAAATATACGGCAGTTCAAGAATGGCAACATTAAAATCGTCATCGGCAAACGACAAAGCCATTTTTTCCTGTTCACGCCTGCTTTGAATGTACGGATGCCATTTTGCAAGTTCCAGATGCGGCCATTTTTTATCAAAGTAGGAAAAATATGACCCGCAGATAACTGTGTGTTTCACACCGCATTCTTTAGCGATACGCAAATATTTTTCCAGCGGAGTAACATTGTTTTTAATATAATATTCGTATATCGGAGACGGTCCGGATACTCTTTCATTCATTCCGGCAGCGAAAATAAAACCATCGCAGCCGTAAAATAAATCACGGATTTCGTCATCTGTAAGCGTAAGATAATCATTAAATTCCAGTTCCATCTGCGGCGGATATACCACTTCCGGAGCTGGCGGTAATGCAATGGCTCTAATTTCGTGTCCGCGTTTAATTAATTCTTCGGCAGCGGCGCTTCCCAAAAATCCTGTTCCGCCAATCAGGAATATTTTCATGTGGAAATTATAGCATATTATTAATTACTGTTTCTATCAGCACGGGCTTACCGGAAGTTAGTAATTGTTTTGCTTGTTCAAGCGCGATAATAAAAGACTTTTCGTTCGCCGCGCTGAATGCGGGCACATTGTAAGCGGCGGCAAGTTTTACAAAATCAGGGCCGCTGCCTGAAAGATCCGTCTCAAAATAGTTTGATTTATACGATAATTTTTGCCATTGGCGCAGCATGCCAAGAGCGCGATTGTTAAATACAATAACTAATACCGGAAGTTTATACTTTACAAGAGTTGCCATCTCGGTGTTATTCATTTTAAAACTGCCGTCGCCTGTAAAAAGCACAACAGGCACTTTTGGGTTTGCAATTTTAGCTCCCGCTGCCGCGCCCAAACCAAAACCCATTGTGCCCATGCCGCCGGAACTTAAAAACTTTTGTCCGGTTTTAAACGGATAGTACTGCGCTGTCCATATCTGGTGCTGACCGACATCGGTTACTACTATTGAGTTCTCTCCCAATGTTTTGGCTGTTTCCTGAATAATAAAGCGCGGCAGCAATTTTTTCCCGGCAGCGCTTTGCTTGCGGTCAGGCGCTTTTGTTTTAAAAGCGGCAATTTCGCTGCTCCATTTTGCATAAGCATTTGCAGAAGCATTCGCGGGTAATTCTTTTACAAGTCTTCCCAAAACTTCTTTTAGATCTCCAATAATAAAAGCATCAGTGTTAATATTTTTATTTATTTCTGCAGGGTCAATGTCTATGTGAATAATTTTTGCGTTTTTTGCGAACCTTTCATCATTGCCGGTTACACGATCAGAAAAACGCGCGCCAAGAGCGATTAACAAATCGCACTTTTTCACAGCTTTATTAGAAGCTGTCGTACCATGCATACCGGTTAAACCCAAACACAGCGGATGCTCGCTGGAAAAAGCGCCCATTCCCATGAGCGACAACGCTACAGGCGCGCTTAAAAGTTCTGCAAGTTTTTTTACTTCTGCGTTTGCGCCGGAACGAACCGCGCCGCCGCCAACATAAAGCACAGGACGTTTGGAGTTTTTAATTAATTCAACTGCCTTTTCTAATTCTTCTTCTTTATAAGTCTCTCGCTTTGCTCTTTCATTCTCATCTTTACTCCGCGCTAATCCGCGTAAATCAAGAGGGGAACCTTCACCCTGCGGGTTCGGTTGAGGTTCCGCGGACAATGAATCCAATTCAGCGCCAATCACATCCTTTGGTATATCAATCAATACAGGACCCGGTCTTCCCGCTTGCGCAACAATAAAAGCTTCGTTAACAATGTCTGCCAAATCGCGAACATCTTCTACAATCCAGTTGTGTTTTACTATTGGCATTGTAATCCCGGTTATGTCAACTTCCTGAAAACTGTCTTTACCAAGAAGCGGAAGACCAACGTTACCTGTAATTGCAACAACCGGAACAGAATCAACAAATGCAGTTGCAATTCCCGTAACAAGATTAGTCGCGCCGGGACCGGAAGTAGCAAGACACACTCCTATTCTGCCTGTAGAACGCGCATAACCATCGGCAGCATGCGCGGCGTGCTGCTCGTGACTTACAAGAATATGTTTAATACGATCTTTACATTTACTTAGCTCTTCATAAATATCCAAAACCGCGCCGCCAGGATAGCCAAAAATAGTGTCAACGTTGTTTTGAATTAATGATTCTACCAAAATGCGTGCGCCGGAATACTTCATTTTATTTCCTGTTCATTATTGAGCGTGAATCAGCATATATTCGATGGAGTCCACAAGAGCGGCGCGGCTTGCGTCGATAATATCTGCGCTCACTCCAACAGTATTCCAGCTTCGCTGACCGTCTGTAGATTCGATTAAAACGCGAACGCGCGCGGCAGTTGCATCCTTGCCGTCTATTACTCTAACCTTGTAATCTTCAAGCCTCATCTTTGCAAGCCCCGGAAAAAACCTTGTTAGCGCGCGGCGAAGAGCTTCGTCCAATGCGCCGACAGGACCTACTCCTTCTGCAGCGGCAACTTCATGTTGATCTCCAACCAGAACCTTTACCCACGCGTTAGAACATTCTATTTTTGCTCCCTTTGGGTGCTCGCTTAATACACGATACGCTTCGATAGTAAAAAGCGGATTATATCTGCCAAGTTCCCGCAGGATCAATATTTCAAAACTGGCATCTGCGCCTTCGTAAGCCCATCCATCCGCTTCAAGGTTTTTTAACTTTTCGGCTAACGAAACAATAACCGGATGATCCTTATCCACCGCCGGCTCAATTAATTTAACACGTTCAGCAATCGCAGCCCGGCCGCCTACTTCGCTCATCAAAAGATGGCGGGCATTGCCAACAGTCTCCGGGCTTACATGTTCAAAAGAACGATTTAATTTTAAGACGCCATCTGTATGCATTCCCGCCTTGTGCGAAAAAGCATGCGCGCCAATATACGGCAAGTCGTCGCTGATAATTACATTTGCGATTTCCGCTGTCTTTCTGGTTAGCTCGCCTATACGGACAAGGTTACCCTGCGGCAAACAGCGAAGACCCAGCTTAAGTTCCAAAGACGGGATAAGCGCTGCAAGAGAAGTATTCCCGCAGCGCTCGCCAAAACCAACAAGAGTACCCTGCACATGAGTACAGCCCGCCTGCACTGCGGCAAGCGAATTTGCAAGCGCAAGACCGCAATCATTGTGCGCATGAATGCCAAATCGGGAATCCGGGTATTTTTTTAAAACATCAAGCGCTGCGGCTGTAATCATATCCGGAAAAGTTCCGCCGTTAGTGTCACATAACACAATAGTATCCGCGCCTGCCTCCAAAGCCGCATTTACCGTAGAAATTGCATAAGCCGGATTTGACACCCAGCCGTCAAAAAAATGTTCAGCATCATAAATTACAAAACGTCCTTCTTTTTTTAAAAAGTTTATTGTTTCGCCAATCATGGCAAGATTTTCTTCCGGCAATACCTGCAGCACTTCGTTTACATGCAGATCCCAGCTTTTTCCAAAAATAACAATACCTTCCGTACCGGCATCTAACAGGGAACGAAGCTGGCTGTCATCATGCGCTTTTATATCTTTCTTTCGCGTTGAACCAAAAGCGCAAAGCCTGGCATTTTTAAGCTTAAGACCAGCAGCCTGGCGGAAATATTCTAAATCTTTAGGATTGCTTCCCGGGTTACCCGCCTCTATCCAGGTTACGCCAAGTTCATCAAGCGTTTCTGTCACAGCTAGCTTATCACGCAGAGAGAAAGTTATTCCCTCTCCCTGAGCGCCATCGCGTAAAGTAGTATCCAGTATTTCTATATCAAACTTCATAATTTATACATTAGGTAAAACAAACCTTCCCTTATTTACATTATAAGTCATTTTTTTATATTTAATAAAAAATTCGTTATTGCCGCCTGATAATTCCATCTTTTTTGGCATATTAACTTTTTTTACTAATTCTTCTTTATTAATATTTTTATTGCTTTTCTGAAGACCAACAATTACATCCGCGACTTTCATTATTAACTGCTCGTTTTCCGATCTTTTACTATCATCAATAAATTTTATAATAATTTTTGCAATAAAATAAACTATGCCTGCCAGAACAAGAAAAACAGCAAGACCTATAATAACAAGAAAAGAACCGTAAAAATCTACCATTTGTACATTTTACCGGAAACCATGTTTTTTATCTACTTGAAAAAGAGTTATTTCTTTACAACTGACAGTACATTTGCGCCGCGTTCCAGCGCTACGAGCCCTGTGCGTGCAAGTTCAAGAATACCGTAAGGACGCAAAAGCAGTAAAAGGCCGTTAAGTTTTTCCATATTGCCGGTTACTTCTATCGTGATGGTAGACTGAGAAACATCGACAACACGGGCGCGGAAAATACCTGCAATTTCGATAACAGCAGGACGGTTCTTTTCGTCAACACCGATTTTAACCAGCATAATTTCGCGGCGCAGACAGGAAGCGCTGTCCAGTCCGCGCACTGCGATTACATCAACAAGTTTTTCAAGCTGTTTAATTATTTGATCCAGAATGCGCTCTTCGCCGGTTACTGCGATTGTCATTCTGGAGATTGAAGGGTCTTCTGTTTCGCCGACCGTCAGACTATCAATGTTAAAACCGCGGCGGCTGAAAAGACCGGATACCCTGCTTAAGGTTCCGGCCCTGTTTTCTACCAGCACCGATACTACATGCTGTTTTATAACTTTTGGTTTAGCCACTATTTTTTTCTGGTTGTTACGGCGTTTGCTACCTTCTGGTTGATATCAGAAAGATCCGCGCGGACTATCCTGGCTTTGTCTAAAGCATCCTGATATCTGCCGGATAACTGATCAACTTCCGCTCTGTCGGTGGTTTCGTGCGCGCTTACAATTGACCTTTCCAGTGCGTTATAATCCAGAGCCAACTGCGAATATCTGGCGCCGGCTACATTCCGGGTCGTTTCGTCAATTTCTTCCCTAAGGCTGGCTATCAATGTATCTGATTCTGAACCGGCTCTTTGCGCCGCAAATCTTCCGTCGTTTATTGCTTTTTCCGCAGCAAGAATTGCTTCGGCAGCATTGGTTCTGGCAGCATCATAATTCTTGGAATCCGCCTCAGACTGCATGCGTCTTAGAGCATCCCTTGCGCGAGCCAGGGTACCAGGGGCATACTGAACCGCGTTAGCGTCGTTTTCCGCTTTAAAAACCGCTTCCCGGGCGCTTTCCATCTCTGCCAAAGGAGGCTTGGCGCATCCCAGAACAAGAATAGAAACTACGCAGAAAATATAGATTAACTTCACTTTCATATTATACTCCTTTAATCATTTTACTACATTTTCAATAATTATTCCATAATACCTTGAATAATATTGTATCAAGCTTTACTTTCTATAATATGAACATAGTCTGGCTCATAAAACCTGGTCTTTTTATATATGAATGTATAAAGATCATCGTTATTGCCACTTTACTGATAATGCAGAGCCGCGAGCCTGCGTTTTTTATAAAGTTGATTCTGGCAGCGCCGGGAACCCTTTTTCCGTTAATGGCATTATTTATATGGCTGGATACCAGCCGCTACAAGGCATATTTACCCCTTTTTGCAGCCGGAAAATGTGTAGGTATTTTTATTTTAATGGGCTGGTTTATTGTTTCCCGACAGGTTACAATGATTGGTAGTCTTTTCAATGCTGCCATGTATATCGAAATGATATTGTTAAGCGGTGATTTATTTGCCCTGGCTGCAGTTCTGCTGATAATGAATGATTTAAAAATTTCTACGGAAATTCCGGCAATATCAGAGGTGGAGGAAAATTAATGCGAGTTATTCCGATTGCAAGCGGTAAAGGCGGAGTAGGAAAATCCCTGGTTTCGGCGAATCTGGCTGTCGCTTTCGCCCAAGCAGGACAGCGAGTCGTTCTGGCGGATCTTGATCTTGGAGCATCCAACCTGCATCTGGTTTTGGGACATCAGGCGCCAAAAACGGGCATTGGCACATTTTTAAACAACACAAAGGCAGACTTTGCCAATGTTATAACCGAGACCGATGTTCGCGGACTTAGGTTCATCCCCGGCGACAACGAAATTCCCGGAACTGCAAACCTTACAACCTTCCAGCGGAAAGCGCTCGTTAAAAGACTGCTCGCATTAAAAGACGATACCGATATCCTTATCCTTGACTTGGGCGCGGGAACGCATCAATCTATTCTGGATTTCTTCCTGCTTTCCAACCATGGCATTGTAGTATCCGCTCCCGCTGTAACTGCAGTGTTAAACGCCTATGTGTTTCTAAAAAATACAGTATTCCGCCTGATGTACAGTTCCTGCGCAAAAGGTTCAAAAGCGCGTTTATTCCTGGAAAGATTACGCAAAGACGGCGCCGGTCATATTTACATTCCAAAAATACTTCCGCAGATTAAAAAGATCGATTCTGCATCCTATAAGAAATTCGTAGAGCGCCTTAACGCTCTTCATCCGCGCCTGATTATGAATATGGTAGATGAACCCAAAAACGCAGACGTTGCAATGAAAATACGCCGTTCCTGCGAAGAATATCTGGATCTTAAAATTGAACACATGGGAATTATTTACCGCGATATGGTTCAGGATAAAGCGCTTTCCGGAAGGCTTCCGATTGTACTTTACAAACCGCAGTCAATTCTGTCGCAGGCAGTTTACCGGATTGCAGACAAGATTCTGGAAACTCCGGAAGATGACTTTACCCCGGATGACAAACAAATAGAAGAAAGTTTCCAGGAAGCCGAAATGGAAGCAGAAATTGACTTTGATACCAAGATGGAATATGTCGAAGACCTTCTGCATTCCGGCGCAATGAGCCAGGGAGACTTAATAGAAACTGTTAAATCACAGCAGCTTGAAATATCAAAAATTAAAAAGGAAAATAATTTCCTAAAACTAAAACTGACAAAAGCAATACAACAGGGTTTTAAGGCATAATATGCACTTCCCTTCATGGCTTAAACCAGAAATAATTCCCGGTCTTCCAATCCGCTGGTATGGGCTTATGTACATTTTCGCGTTTGGCACTGCATTTTTGGTGTACCGCAGGCAAATAAAAGAAAGAAAATTCCCAATGTCAGAAGATGATTTTTCCAGCATGTTCTTTTGGGGTATTTTATCTTTATTAGTCGGAGCCAGATTATTTTCTACTCTTATCTACGAAACAAGCAATATTTATTTAAGACAGCCATGGTTAATATTCTGGCCTTTCAGAAACGGTAAATTTACCGGGCTTCAGGGTATGAGTTACCACGGCGGCGCATTCTTCGGCTTGCTCTCTGTAGTTATCTTTGCAAAAGTTAAAAAATTCAGCTTTAGAGAAATCGGCGACATGTTTGCGGCAAGTATTCCGCTTGGCTATACATTCGGGCGATTGGGAAATTTTATTAACGGTGAACTTTACGGCAGAGCAACTGCAGGTCCCTTGGGAATGGTCTTTCCTCATGCAACACCGCTTCCGGCAAGCGAATCCTGGGTTGTAGAAATTGCCGAAAAAACAGGCACTGCAATAACAGGTGCGTTTGTTAACCTGCCCCGCCACCCTTCTCAATTGTACGAAATGATATTCGAAGGCATTATCCTGTGGGCAATTATCTGGTTCTTCCGCAGCCGCAAACCATTTAAAGGTTTTCTTGTGGGACTTTACTTCCTTGGCTACGGCTTATTCCGTTTTATTATTGAATATTTCCGCGAGCCGGATGCCGATCTTGGCTACCGTATCGAGTTTGTAAAAACCACTCTTCCGCCTGCATATGCTCATCCGTTATTTAGTTTTTCCACAGGGCAGGTACTTTGCTTTTGGATGATCCTTTTTGGCATTATCTGGCTTATCGTCGCGTCACGTCTGCCAAACAGAGAAGTTGTCTATATCTATAACGAAGACGAAAACCCAACCCAAAAAACTGTTAACAAAGAAGAAGCCGCCAAAGAACGTAACAAACGAAGAAAACTACGAAAGAAATTGAAGTAGCGGAGAAAGCGGTAACTGTTACGCTTCACATGTCCCTGTGAGGCAATGCGTGAACTTGACAATATTCTGAATATGAGTTATATTGAATACATCTTCGTAAGAGGATCGCCACTTAATGAGGCGGCGTTGTGGCCTCATTTTCCCGAACCCGGTTTTGCATTAGCAAAGCCGGGGGATTTTTTTATTTACCAATTAATGATCTTAATTCTTCATAAGTCCATGTATGTAATTCTCCGATTTTTTCAAAATAACATATAAAAGATCCTTTCCCATGATGGTATTTCAATACACCAGCTATTTTTGCTTTAACGCTATTAATATGAATATTAGACAATAATCTTATATATACAGAATGTCTTTTTGGAAACTTTTCAGCAATTAAACGGGAATTTAGTAATGATTCTCCTTGTTTATATCCAAGTCTAAATTTTCCACCTAGTGTTTCTCTTGTTCCAGATATTGTTTTCATTTCTGTAATTTCACCGTCTAAAACTGAATCAGCGCACCTTTTATATTTTTCTCCTTTTATTTCCACTTCCGGCAGAAAAAAAGCCACACTCCCTCTACCTGTCAAAATCCTAACCTGAGACATTTCTTTTTCCCATTTATTTGGTTCTTTTATCTTTTGCAAAAGACGGCTTTTCGCAACCCAAACATTATGTTCTATTACTATCCATTCTTCATCAGGGAATAAGGCTTTAGCCAATTTAAGAGATTTTTTATAATATTCAGGCATTTTTAGTATATCTACTTAAATCATTTCACGCTTCATTGATTAAGCATCGTGTATTATAACTTCGGATTCTTCCAAAGCAGCCAAAACCTTGCCGCTAAAACACACTCTGGTTTTGGGGTTCTATTTCAAAAAAAGAAACAAGGTGAAATATTCCCAACTCAACCTTGAATTTTCATTATATATTGATTGTCAAATTATACTTAAATTATGACCCTCAGGCTCAGCGTCCAATTACTTCGATGTCTTCGGTCCCTGAGCATGTTCGCGCTGAGCCTGTCGAAGTATCAAAGGATGATGCGCTTTATTGGCCCCCCATCAATCTCCCGTTCTCGTCGTTTAACAGCGTATAACGTTAAATCCCTAACAGCCTTAATAGTATCTTCAAATAAGATGCCTTCTGCATACGAGTATTCAGAAGCGTACTTTTTCCAGTGGCTGTTTAGAATTGCACTCTTTTTAATAACATCAAGAATTTCAGAAACATTACTTATCATTTCTGTTGATTTTCTGTATTCCGCAGTAGCACAAAGAGCTTTACGAAAAACATCAATATTATATTTTTGAGTTTTAGATATAAGATAAACATC
>WQXC01000036.1 GCA_009785045.1 Treponema sp.
CGCTCTTTCTGTTACGGATTTTCCAGTAATTATAAACGGAGCCGCAATTGCTGAATAACAAAAGATATATTTTAATTTTAATGCTAGTTCTCTCAGCCTCGCTTGTTTTTGCTTTTGGCGGCCGCGAGAAGGCAACTGCATTACCTGTTGTGCAGGTAACAGGAATTGTCCGCCTTGTAGGCAACGAACCCTTCACAGAACTGGTCATTTACGGTCACGAATTAACTGCCGAACAAACAACGCCAGCGGTTTCATGGTTTATAACAAGAGACGAAAGAAATAAACTGTTTGACCTTCAGCACCAGATCGTAACCGTAGAAGGCGAAGAAACTGTGACAGAATTAACATTTGCAAACGGAATGCCTGCCGGCACACGGCGCGAATTAAGCAATATCAGAATACTTGAGGTTCACTAGGGTTTGCTTCTGCAGCATTTATTTCTGCAATCGCTTCCTGTGTCATAGCGTCACATAACTCGTTATACTCATTGCCTGCGTGCCCTTTAACCCATTCCCATTTAAGCGAAAAATCGATTGCCAGCGAATCCAGCAATAGCCACAGATCCTTATTTTTAACGGGTGTTTTATCACTTGTCCGCCATGAGTTGCGTTTCCATGTGCGTATCCATTCTGTCATTCCCTTTTGTACATACTGCGAATCCGTAAGAATAGCCGCCTGACGCGGAACGCCGTCCATTACTCTTAGTGCACGTAACGCCATAATAACGGCTGTTAACTCCATCCTGTTGTTGGTAGTTTCTTTTTCTGCGCCTTTGTTTTTGGCTATTATTTGACTACCCTGAAAAGTCTGCTGAACCATAACATACGCCCAGCCGCCCGGTCCCGGATTTCCTGAACATCCGCCGTCTGTATAAATTTTAAAAGCTATATCCATGTTAAACCCTATTTAATTAATGTTGCCAGCATTACTGCTTTAATCGTATGTTTGCGGTTTTCCGCCTGATCCCATGCTTTGCTTTGCGGACCGTCAATAACATCTGCCGTTACTTCTTCGCCTTTTACTGCCGGAAGGCAATGCAGGAAAATAGTATTTTTTTTGCCTGTTTTATCCATCAATTTTTGATTCACCTGGTACGGGGTTAAAAGTTTTACCCGTTCATCTTTTTTATCTTCTTCACCCATCGATGTCCATACATCTGTGTAAAGCGCATCTGCGCCTGTTACCGCATTAATATCGGAAGTGACAGTTATAATTGCGCCGGATGCGGATGCAAGAGAACGGCATTTTTTTTGAAGTTCTTCATCGGGATTTAATTCTGCAGGTGTTATTACTGTAAAATTTGTTCCCAGTTTGGAGCAGATTACCATTAGGGAACGAGCTACATTATTTCGTCCATCGCCTGTAAACACAAGTGTTTTACCTTTTACATCGCCGAAACTTTCTTCCAGTGTAAGCAAATCCGCAAGCGCCTGGGTTGGATGGTAGAGGTCTGTCAGTCCGTTGTATACAGGAACCTGTGAATATTTTGCCAGAACTTCTGCAGTCTCCTGTTTAAAACCGCGAAACTGGATAGCGCTGAACATTCTGCCAAGCACGCGGGCAGTATCTTCAAGCGACTCCTTGCTGCCAAGCTGAATATCTGCTGTCGAAAGAAATACCGGATGACCGCCTTCCTCACCGAATGCAGTTTCAAAAGCGCATCTGGTTCTGGTAGATCTTTTTTCGAACAATAAGGCAAGGGTTTTTCCCTGGAAACGGCGTAAAATTCTGCCTTTTTTGGCTTCGGCTTTGACTTTAGCGGAAAGCTTTAATAAAAACCGGATTTCATCCGGGGAATAATCCAGCAATGTAAGCAAGGATCGTCCGTATAATGATAATGGCATAATGCACCTCCGTTGTGTACATCTTACAAAAGGTTTAAAATTATTCTACAATATTCCTGTGCAATATGATATACTTAAATAGCATAGGAGCAGGGGTAGTCAAATGAAAAATAACACGTCAACCTCGCTTTTCGCTCAATTGGCATTTACTGTATTGGCATTCGCGGCTATGGTGCTTATAAGTCACTTCTTTATGCGCAGTATTGTGCATAGAAATTTAGTGCGTAATGCCGAAAGCGTTTTTACATTTGCGCAAGCCCAGATAGAAGCTGATTTGCTTGAGCCAAAGACAGTCTTAAGCGGTTTTGCACATACTATTTCCAGCATGATTTCCCGCGGTGATTCGTACGAAACAGTAAAAAGTTATCTTCACGATTTTACTGATTATTTACATGTATCCGGTAGCCATTTAATGAGGTCCAGCGCCTTGTTCGGGTATCTTGAGGCATTCAATAATCCTGTCTTTGTCAGCAGCAGCAATGTCGCGCTGGAAGATATTAACCCGCTGGAAAGGCCGTGGTATCAGGATGCTGTGGCAAATTGCTGCACGATTATCGAAACTGCACCATATGCTCATGCTATAACCGGAGTAAAGGTTATATCATATGCGCGTTGTGTTCATGATTTAAGCGGAGAATTAAAAGGTGTTATTGCCTTAAATATTAATGTAAATGATATTGGCGCAAATATAATAGAAATTGCTGTTAATCAGGGCGGTTATGGAATGCTGATAAGCGGAGATTTTACCATAATTGCCCATGCGAATCCTGATTTTGTTGGCAGGGATGTGAGAGATTCTGATATACCTCTTTCGTTATTTTCAGATGATTTTTTGGCAGGAAGAGATGTTCTGGAACGTCCAATAGCAAACTGGAAAGGCGAAAATACAATTGCATTTATAAAAAAAATATCCAACGGCTGGTATCTTGGTCTTTTAACACCGGAAAAACCTTTTTACAGAGATCTTTCCACCATGGCTACAACGCTTATTTTAATCGGCGCGCTTTCTGCTGTAGTTCTTGTTATTATTTTATTCCGTATAGATTCTGCAAGAAGTAAATCCGACAGGGAGAGCAGGCATAAAAGCGCGTTCCTTGCTAACATGAGCCACGAAATACGCACGCCAATGAATGCAATTATCGGAATGATTACAATTGGTAAATCATCCCCGGATATTGAAAAAAAAGATCATTGTTTTTTAAAAATAGAAGACGCTTCGAATCATCTTCTTGGAGTTATCAACGATATTTTGGATATGTCCAAAATAGAAGCCAATAAATTTGATCTTTCTCCATCTGAGTTTAATTTTGAAAAAATGCTTCAGCGGATTGTGAATGTTGTAAATTTCCGTGTTGATGAAAAGTTTCAAAAATTTTCTGTTTACATTGATGGGAAAATACCTATGGATCTGGTCGGAGACGATCAAAGACTTGCGCAGGTTATTACAAACCTGCTTGGTAATGCGATTAAATTCACTCCCGAGTACGGTTCCATTCATCTTGATACTCGCTTAACGGAAGAAAAAGACGGCGTTTGCACATTACAGATTTCTATATCAGATACCGGTATTGGAATGACTGCGGAGCAGCAAAAGCGCGTATTCAGTTCATTTGAGCAGGCAGAGACAAGTACAACACGTAAATACGGCGGTACAGGTCTTGGTCTTGCAATCTCCAAAAGTATAGTGGAACTTATGGGCGGAAAGATATGGATGGTTTCTGAACCAAATAAAGGTTCTACATTTTCTTTCTCTGTTCATTTAAAAAAAGGTTCCAAACCGCATAAAGGAATGCTGTCTGCGGATGTTAATTTGGAAAATGTACGAATTATGGTTGTAGATGATGATCCGGATATCTTAAGTTACTTTAATGAAATCTCACGCGGGTTTGATCTAAAGTGCGATACCGCATTAAGCGGAGATGATGCGATTAAGCTTGTGCAGGAAAATGGTTTTTACCATATCTATTTTGTGGATTGGAAAATGCCCGGAATGGATGGAATACAATTGGCAAAAGAATTAAAAACCCACCATCAGTCTGTAGAGTCTGTAGTTATAATGATTACTGCGGCTGAATGGACCAGAATAGAATCAGAAGCCAGGCAAGCCGGCGTGGATAAATTCCTGTCCAAGCCGCTGTTCCCGTCCTGCATAGCAAATGTAATAAACGAGGCGCTTGGCATTGATCATAAAAAGATAGAAGAGGTGCAAAACAACATTACAAACCTTTTTGCCGGCAGATGCATATTGCTTGCGGAAGATGTCGAAATAAACCGTGATATTGTTTATGCGCTGCTTGAACCGACCGGGCTTGAAATTGACTGGGCAGAAAACGGCAAAGAGGCGCTTAGAATGTTCTCTGAAAATCCGGATAAATACGAAATGATTTTTATGGATGTTCAAATGCCGGAAATGGACGGCTATGAAACAACTCGCAAAATCAGAGGGTTGAATATTCCGCAAGCCAGGGATATCCGTATTGTTGCCATGACGGCTAACGTTTTCCGGGAAGATATAGAAAGATGTCTGGAAGCCGGAATGGATAACCACATCGGTAAGCCGCTTGATTTTAACGAAGTTATCGAAAAGTTAAATGTCTATTTGCCAAAAAAAAATTAATATTAGATAACGTTAATTAACTATAAAAAGAGGAGTGTTAATTATGAAAACAGAAATTCTGGAAAGAGCAAAAGATTATATAATTAAGGAAAAAGATGCTGATTTCCGGCAGGAAGTTGAAAAACTTCTTGCAGAAGGCAGTGAAGCGGCAGAAAAAGAACTTGCAGACAGGTTTTATCAAAACCTGGAGTTTGGCACAGGAGGTCTTCGCGGAGTAATCGGCGGCGGCTACAACCGTATGAATTCCCTGGTGGTAAAAAGCGCAACTCAGGGACTTGCTTCCTATCTTATTAAAGCTGTTCCTAAAAAAGCTGCGGCAGGCGAACTAAAGGCAGTTATTGCTTACGACAGCCGCCGATATTCTTACGAATTTGCCGAAGCTGCCGCGCTCATCTTTGCTGGAAACGGAATTAAGACATGGCTTTTTTCCGGTATGCGCCCTACACCGGAATTATCATTTGCAATCCGCCATTTAGGCTGTGATACCGGCATTGTTGTAACTGCAAGTCACAATCCGCCGCAATACAATGGCTACAAGGCATACTGGAACGACGGCTCGCAGGTAATACCTCCGCATGATGTCGGTATAATCGATGAAGTAAACAATGTAAAAGATATAAAAGAGATTTCCCGCAAGGAAGCTTTGGAAAAAGGCCTTCTTGTTATTATCGATAAAGAAATAGACGAGCCGTACCATGCAATGATAAAATCAAAACTTTTCAGGCCGGAATTGATAAAAGAAAAAGCAGGAGATGTTAAAATTGTTTTTACTCCGCTTCACGGAACGGGTGCAATGCACGTAGAAAAAGTTTTGGGCGACCTTGGCTTAAAAGTAATTACTGTTCCCGAACAGCGTGAAGGCGACGGGAATTTCCCGACTGTTGCATTTCCAAACCCGGAAGAAGCCGCAGCGCTTGAAATGGCAATAAAACTTGGCGCTAAAGAAAAAGCCGATGTTGTCATGGCAACAGACCCAGACGCAGACCGCTTTGGAATAGCTGTTCCGGATAAAAACGGCGGGTTTGCTCTTGTTTCTGGAAACCAGATGGGTGTTCTGCTTGCAGATTATATTTTTTATTCATTAAAAGAGCTGGGTAAGCTGCCGCCGAACGCTGCAATGATTAATTCCATTGTTACCACTGGAATGCAAAAAAGGGTGGCAGAGTACTACGGCGGCGAGTGCGTTGAATGTCTTACAGGTTTTAAATGGATTGCAGACGTTATGCGTAAATGGGAAAACGGAGAAGCCGGCGGAAAATCTTTTGTCTTTGGAACTGAAGAAAGCTACGGCTACAATATAGAAACCGAAGTGCGTGACAAGGACGGCGTTTCGGCGGCTGCTTTAACTGCGGAAATGACCATTTACTGGCGCAGCAAGGGTAAGAGTCTTCTTGACCGCCTTGATGACCTGTATGTTATCTGCGGCTACTGGCAGGAAATGGGCATTTCCAAATACTTCCAGGGACCGGAAGGCCCGTCAATTATGAACGGCATTATGGAAGAATACCGCAAAAATCCTCCAAAAACCCTTGGCGGCATAGAAATAGCAAAAGTCCGCGATATTAAAAACGGCGCGGACGGTCTTCCGCCAAGCGATGTGTTACAGTTCTTCCTGACAGACGGCACTGTGGTTAGCGCTCGCCCCAGCGGCACCGAGCCAAAAATTAAATTTTACGCCTCCTGCCGCGCCGAAGTCGGTTCTGGAGGCCTGGACGGCGCTAAAGCCGAAGCTGCCCGAAAACTGGATGCCATAAAAAAGGACATTCGCGCAGTAATTGGCGATTAATATTTGGTTTCTGTAACGGTTACATCTTTGTTTGTTTTATGTTATAGTGGGCAAGGTATATTATGAGAATATATAAGTTTATTTTGATTACTCTGGCTGTTTGCGGTCTCCTGCTAACGTCTTGTTCGATCAACAAGCTGGCTATGAACCTGGTTGCTGATGCGCTTACCGGCGAAGGCGGCACAGATGTCTTTACCGGAGATAACGATCCTCAGTTAGTTGGAGACGCCATTCCGTTTGCCATTAAAATGTATGAATCCTTATTGGCAGGAAACCCCACTCACCAGGGATTAGTTTTTACTACAGGTTCGCTTTTTGTAATGTATGCCAATGCATTTATCCAGGGACCTGCAGAAATGCTGCCGCACAATGACTGGCAGGCTCGTGAAGCTGCGATGAATCGCGCCAAGAACATGTACCTTAGGGGATATAATATTCTCTATGACGGACTTGAGGCAAAATACAGCGGTTTTAGACAAGGTATAGCAAATGAAGGTACCCGGCAGAGTTTCCTTAATAAAATAAAAAAGGATGATGTAGGGTTTTTATACTGGACTGTCGCAGGAGGGCTTTCCGCTTTTTCCATCGATATTATGGATTTTGAACTGAGCGCCCGGATACCTGAATGGAATGCAATGATCCACAGAGCATATGAGCTTGATCCGGATTTTGGCGGCTGTGCTCTGGATGAATTCTTTATCATTTTTTATGCTTCGCTGCCGGATACGCTTGGCGGAGATCCAGAAAAAGCACAGGTTCACTTTCAAAGGGCAATAGAAAAATCCAAAGGAACTTCGACAAGCGCATATTTGTCATATGCTCAAAGTATCTGTATTCCGGCTCAGGATTACGACACCTTTGAAGAAAACCTGAAAAAAGCTCTTGCCATAAATCCCGATGACGATGTTTCATCAAGGCTTGTTAACATTATTAATCAGCGAAAAGCAAAGTGGCTGCTTGATAATGCCTGGCAGTTCTTTTCGTTTCTTCCAATTCCTGACGATTTTTAATATAATGTAGATAATTTAGGAGGTATATTAAATGAAAAAACTGGCATTTCTCTTTATGGTGTTTTTTATTTTCTCGCTTAATATGGTTTATGCTCAACGCGGAACTGCCCGCGCTGATATTGTTAATATAAGGTTTGCATCGCCATTACCCAGGAACTCAGAATGGGGAAGGGCGCTTGATCGTCTCGCGGCTGAGTGGCAGCGCGCTACGAATGATCAGGTTCGCGTTTTTGTCAGTCATGACGGAAGAGAAGGCAGCGAAATGAGAATGCTTTCTTCGCTTTCCAGTGATTCAATTCAGGTTGGAATTTTTACTTCTGCCGGAATTAATGAGATATGCCCTGCTGTAATTAATTTAAGTATTCCTTTTTTAATCAGAAACGAAGCCGAACTGGATCTTGTGCTTAAAGATACTTTACCTGTTCTGGAAACACGGGTAAAAGAAGATTTTGTAATTCTTGCCTGGTCCAAAGGCGGCTGGGTTTATATGTTTTCCAAAGAACAGGTATTAACGCCTGCCGATTTGCGCCGTCAAAGGCTTGGAACCAGCCCGGAATTAAAAGACATGAATACTGTATTCAGAACTCTTGGGTTTAACCTGGTGGAAGTAGATTTAACAAGTGTCGGGCAAAGGCTTGCAAGCGGCGCGATAAATGCCATTTATGTAATTCCATCTGCTGTCGCTCCAATGCAGCTTCACAGAAGCCTTAACCACATGCTGGATTTACCGATTGCGCCGATTATGGGAGCAATTGTTATTAACCGTGTTACATGGAATAAAATAAGTTCTGCTCATCAGCAGGAGATTTTAAGAATTACCCGGCGAATGGCTTTGGAGTTTGATGAATCAATGTCCAGAACCGAAACCAACGCAATTGCTGCGATGGGTAGAGACGGGCTTTCTGTTAACAGACCAAGTCAGGCGCAGAATGATATATGGCGCTCCGAAATACAAGGCGCGATACCGTCGCTTCTTGGCACTGTTTTTGATCTTGATATATACAATAGAATGAATCGAATACTGGAACAGGCAAGAAGATAACAGCATTACAATGAAACTTGAAAAAATTTCCTGGGTGGAAAATGCTATTTGTTTTGGCTCGCTTTCTCTTCTTGCTCTGATACCGTTTGTTCAACTGGCATTAAATCAGTTTAATATGACGATTCCCGATTTTAACGCACTTGTGACGCATTTTTTCCTTGTGGCAGGTTTTTTTGCCGCTATGCTGGCAGCAAAGACAGGGAGCCATATTTCCATTACGGCAGTTCAATATATAAAAAGTGATAAAATTAAAAGTATTCTTGCTATAGTATGTACGTTTATATCTGTTTTTATACTTACGATTCTTTTTTGGAACTGCATTTGTTTTATAGTTCATGGTTTTATGGGAAGGAAAGTTGCCTTTATACCTGAACGATTATTTGCGGTAGTGATGCCGCTTGGCTTTGCTGTTTTAACTGCCCGTTTTATTATTGGACTTAAAACGCCTAAAGACAAATATATTGCACTAGCCGCTGTATTAACCGGATGTTTTGCTGCGCTGCCTGCAATTGCAAAGATTATTTGGGGAATTGATGAATTAAACACACCTGAGCCGTTTTTTTCCATAATAAATTACCTGTATGATATCGCAATGGTTATTAATCTTCCTGTTATAATATTTTTAATATTAGCAGGACTTGCAGGAATGCCTATTTTTACGGCAATAGGCGGAATTGCCATGATTATGTTTATGGCAATTGGACAGGAGCCGGATGTTGCCGCAAGTTCAATTTACTATACCTTTAATGAACCAAAAAACATTGATTTTGTAGCGATTCCGCTTTTTACATTAACAGGGTTTTTCCTTTCCGAAAGCAAAGCAGGCGAGAGGCTTGTCCGCACTTTTAAAATATTTTTCGGCTGGATGCCCGGCGGTATAATTATTGCGACAGTTGTTATTTGCGCTTTCTTTACTTCTTTTACAGGAGCATCGGGAGTTACGATACTTGCGCTGGGAGGAATTCTTTTTACCATTCTAAGAGAAAATAAATATACAGAAAAATTTTCTATTGGGATGTTAACTTCCGCAGGCGGAATAGGCTTGATGTTCCCTCCAAGTTTACCGATTATTCTTGTCGCTACCTCTATTATGTCTATTTTGCATTTTATGGAACTGCCAACGGTTTATAATCATATACACTTTTTTATTGGAGCTTTTGTTCCTGGTTTAATTCTTATTACTGCGATGATTGTTACCAGTTTTATCTTAACCAGAGGTATTAAAATACAAGCGGAAAAACATAGTTTATCCGAAGCTAAACAGTCGCTTAAAGAATCATTTTTTGAAATTTTATTGCCTGTTATATTAATTGCTGGGATATTTTCCGGATTTTTAACTCTGGTACAGGCAAGCGCAGTAGCTTTAGTTTATGTATTAGTCGTAGAAGTTTTTATTAAAAAAGATATACCGGTAAAAGGTATTCCGGATGTTTTTAAAAAAGCGATTCCAATAATCGGCGGGATTTTGGCTATTCTTGCAATGGCTATGTTCCTTGCAAAAGCTTTTACAGATTTAGGAATACCTGATAGTTTTGCTTTCTGGATGCAGAACACTGTTCAGTCAAAGATTGTATTTCTTTTACTGTTAAATCTTGCATTAATAATAATCGGCTTTTTTATGGATGTTTTTTCTGCGATTCTTGTTTTCCTGCCGCTTATTGTTCCGCTGGGTGTTATTTACGGTGTTGACCCATTACATCTTGGTATTATCTTTATTGTTAACCTGGAGGCTGGATTCTTAACCCCTCCTGTAGGGATTAATCTTTTTCTTGCAAGTTACCGTTTTAACAAACCGTTTATGGAAATATGCGGATATGTTCTGCCGTTCCTGCTTGCAAGGCTTGTGGTCGTACTTCTTGTTACATTCCTGCCCTGGCTAAGCGAAGGGATGGCTAACTTGTTTGTTAACTAAATTATTGCCCGTCCAAAGTTTTCCAGTTTGTATGTTTCTTTATGCGTATCGATAGATGCAAAAGTTTCAACAACACCCAGTTCTTTGTCGATGTAAAATCCATCGCCTGTCTGTGCGCCTATCATAAGCATGCCTCTTAATAAAGGCGGAAGCTGTCTGATTGCCGTTCTGCGGCTAATGTCTTCTTTTTTTATGTAGTTGTGGTAATATGCGTTTGATTCAATCGGGCGAACCATGATCTCGTCAGGCATACGGTAATTATGATGCAGATAACTGGCGCCGTCTGTATAAATAAGCGGATCAATTCCCATAAAACTCATTGTGCCGACAATAAACCTTAATTTATTCTGACGCACATAAGCGTCTATGCCATCCCATAGCAGCTTTGTTATTACTCCGTTGCGGTGATCTGGGCGGGTAACGCCGCGGGTAACTTCGCATACTTCGAACTTGTACTTAAATAAATTGCTCATGTCATATTTAAGCGTTGCTTTGCAGAAGTCATCATCTTTTTTAAACCGCATCATAATATAACCGCCGACAACTTCTTCGATACCTGTGATGGGGTCCCGGCAGAATGCGCATAACTGTACTGTGTTTTTATCGTAACCCATATTATCGTCAGTTTCGCCTGCAGTTGCTGTCTTTGCTTTTTCCGGATCAAATTCCAGAATTAAATGTTTGTACCGCAAATCCTGGTACTGCCGCAGTTCTTCTTCGTTTTTACAGAGCCGTACTGTGTAGTTGTCCAATGTAAATGGATCTAAATGTTCATCAAATGCCATATACCATTCATCTCCTTGTTAATCATCACTCTTTAATATCCGTAATGACCATTTTGAATATTTAAAATCATATTTTTAAAGTGATAACCGCAAATCATGTATTTTACTGCGTTGCTGCGGGATGACATGTCTACAGTAAATTCCCCGTCTTCCATGTAAATCATAAGACGGTTATAGCTTTGTACAGACATATCTTTAAGTTTATTAATTGGAAAATCACTGCCGCATATTCTGATTTTGTCGCCGAATAATTCCATTTCGCCTTTTCCTATCAGTTCGTCTTTTTTACTGCGAATTGCATGCGACAGGCGGATATTTTCATCGCTGAACAGCGGCTTATCAAGATAATCCTTATAGTTAATTGTTTTTATGTATTCAAGCTGCGCCTTGCCCCAGTCTAAAATTGTGTCAGGGCAATTGTCTGCATTGTTAATTTTTTCAAAAAAGCCTGTGCCGTTAATCTGTACGCGCATTCCGCAGGATGTGCAGAAAAATTCATTTCCTTTCGAGCTTAAATTAATTAATGTTTTGCATTCAATGCAGTAAAACAGCGATCTTTCCAGGAACTCAGCCTTTTGCTTTCCGCGGAATTCTATTTTTTCTGCGGCATTCCATTCAAACTCGTTAAAGTATATTTCGTTTCTGATTAATTCTTCCAGTTGTTCCGGAGAAGAAGTTTTTAATTCATCAGGTGAAATAACCCTTTTTACAAAGGCGTGCATTTTTCCCTTGTTAGGTTTACTTTTCCAGCGCGGTTTAGTGTTATAACCGCCGCGTAACTGCACTATAACAACCTGAACCCCCAGTTTTTTTGCCAGTCTGCCAATGCCCTGCTTCATTGTACATTCTTCGCCGAAAAAGCTGCGGTTACCGGACACAAACATGCCGACAGCGCCGCCCTGATGAATTATGCCGAATAGTTTGATAATAGCGCTGGCATCTGCGCTGCCCTTGGAGAAAGGAATGGGGCGAACCAGTATTTTCATAAGCCAGCTTTTGAATCCGTGGCGGAAAAGAGAATCGCTTGCAAGGTAATTTATTCCAAATTTAAAACCCGCGCTTGCGGCAAATTGATCAAAAGATGTCTGGTGATTTGCTAAGATCAGGCATGGCTGTTTTATACCTTTGCTTGTTTCGTATTTAAACCGGAAACGGTATTTATCCCACATTATAGGGATTAAAATTCTGAATAATAAAAAAATAAGTGTATTGGCTTTTCTTATAAAATCCCGTTTTTTGCCCATTTGTTAATATATGACCCCTTTATGGTTTATGTCAAGGCTAAAACGAAGTAATTAAAGCGGCTTACTGGCTTTGGTGACCTTCTTTGGCAGCCAGGAAAGTTTTCCGATTTTCCATTTATATGCAATTTCACCGTTAATTTTAACTTTTTTCCAGTGCATATTTGCAATAGCAGCAGCCCGGAATTCCAGTTTATCAAGCGGAGGTACAGAGATACATAGTTGTTTTCCTGTATCTTTTAGTGTTAAAAATACGCCTGCCAGTATCAAAGGAAATATGCCGGCTGCCTTATTTTTAGTCACGCTTAAGAGATCGTCAGAAATTGTAAGATTAAGGCAGGGACCGTGTATTGTCAGGTTTTCAGAAAAAGCAGCAGTAGAGACCCCTAAAGCAGTAATCATTGTTAATCCTGTAGTGTTCCTTAATAAACAAGCGGTTTGTTTTAGTTCACCGGCGCTTAATGGCTGTGAAAGACGCGCCAGCGGAGCTACGCAGGGGAAAATATATACGCCTGCGAGGCCGTTTTTAAGCAGCGCTTCGCTGTACTTTTGCAGTTTCTGGCGTGCGTCCCGGTGCGGTACCAAAACAAGAAATGTCCCGGCGCTCTGCTTTGCTGTTTCATTATTCATTATCCCATGATACACTAAAACAAGAGGGAATTACCATGAAGTATAAAACTAAAATCCTGGTGGAACGCTTTACACAGTTGCTTTCATCCTGGAAAGGCGTAGAATGTATAACTTTAAACGAAGCAGCCCAGTCTGATACGCTGGATCCGTACTTTGCGCTCATTCTGGATGTATTTTGCCTTGGCTCCATTCCGGGCGCCGATGAGCGTTGCCGTCTTCTTGGCGATGACGTAGCTGCTTTTGAAAGCGCAGGTCAGAGCGATAAAGACCGCTTTCTTATTGGTGATATTCCTGTACGGCTTGAATACAAAAAGACAAAAAAAATCGATGAACTTGTAAATATTGCCTGCTCTGATCATGAATCATTGTGGTTTATTAAAGATTCCGGTACCTACGGTTTTTACCGCCTTGCAAACTGCGAAATTGTTTTTTCCCGTTCCAACTGGATACATGATGTAAGAAAAAAACTGGAAAATATCGGAGATACTTTCTGGAATGAAATGCGAAGTACTGTACAGTCTAAAATGGAACACTTTTTGTCGGATTTAGGCGCTGCATGTTTCCAGGGTGACAAGTTTCATTATCTTATCGCTTCTGCCGGTTTTATAAAAACTGCATGCCTTACGCTTTTTTGTATCAATAAACGATTTGAGCCATCGCACCGCGCTTATTATAAACAGGTAAACGAACTGCCGGTCCTTCCAAGTTCATTTGCCGCAGAGTTTCAGACTTTTTTGGATAATAGTCCTGCAGAGCTCGACTCACGTTTTTCGCTTGCAAAATTAATTGCGCATAAAATTGTAATGCTGTAAATTATTCTCTTCTTACTGCCTTGTATAATGCATCACGGCTTATTTCTGTCCAGATTGGCCGTCCGTGCGGGCAGCGCGGATCGGGGAGTTCAAGCGCTTCTTTACCAAGCA
>WQXC01000037.1 GCA_009785045.1 Treponema sp.
CATCTTTGTGGAGTTCGGCATACTTGGTAAGCCTTTCTCTTTTAACAAGTTTTACTTCTTTTATGGAATCAAGATTAATACCGTCTTTATGGAAGATAAATCCGTTACTGTCCGACATGCTTATTACTGTCGCGCCTAAAGAAATTGCTTTTTGCGCAGCAAAAATAGCGACATTGCCGCTTCCGGAAATAACAACTTTTTTGCCGTCAAAGCCGTCGCTTTTTCCTTTGAGGTATTCGTTTACAATATACACAAGCCCATAGCCGGTAGCTTCGGTTCTTCCAAGAGAACCACCCCAGGTAAGACCTTACCTGTGAATACTCCGGTAAAATTATTTACAATTCGTTTATATTGACCGTACATAAAGCCAACTTCACGCGCTCCAACGCCGATGTCTCCTGCAGGAACGTCGGTATCAGGACCGATGTGGCGGTAAAGCTCAGTCATGAAAGACTGGCAAAAACGCATAACTTCGTTTTCGCTTTTACCTTTTGGGTCAAAATCACAGCCGCCTTTACCGCCGCCCATTGGGAGCCCGGTAAGAGCGTTTTTAAAGGTTTGTTCAAATCCCAGGAATTTTATAATACTTTGATTAACAGAAGGATGAAAACGAATGCCGCCCTTATAAGGACCAATCGCAGAATTGTACTGTACACGATAAGCGCGGTTAACTTGCACTTTACCAGTATCATCTACCCAGGGTACTCTAAAAACAATCAAACGCTCAGGTTCGATTAAACGTTCCAAAAGGCCGGCTTTTTCATAAATACTGTCCTTATCGACAATAATTCGAAGCGATTCCAGCACCTCTTTGGATGCCTGGATAAATTCTGGCTGCCCTGCGTCTTTTTTTTCGATAAGCGCAATAATGTTGTCTATGTAGCTCATATATTCTTTGTATCTCCTATTACTTTTTATATATTTTTAAGGATATAAAGTCAAGATTAAAGAGCTTGAGGTAAATGCGGGTTTATATTAATATTAAAATATTATGTCTATTTATAAGCAAACGAGTTGCGTAATATTAATATTTTTATTATTTTTAATTACATTATTCGCAAGCTGTGAAAAAACCACAGAAAAAAATAAATATAAGACATACCCTGGTTATTCATCTTACAAAGATATTCCAGAAGTAACTTTTGATGAAATTGCCGCAATTGAAGAACTTAGAAATAAGTACGATTCGTTCTCATACGGCATGATTCATTCTACAGAAACCTTTTTTGATCACAGAAAAGGCGAAATGAACGGTTATTCAGCGTTATTTTGCAATTGGCTTACAGGTTTATTTGGTATTCAATTTGTTCCAGCTATCTACCAGTGGCACGAAATAATCCCGGGATTAAAAAATGGAACTATTCATTTTTCAGGCGATATAACAGCAACACCTGAGCGCAGGGAAACCTTGTACATGACGGATCCAATATCCCAGCGCACCTTAAAATATATGAGGCTCGCGGACAGTCATCCGCTTTCCAGAATAGCAGAAACAAAAACACTGCATTTTGCATTCATCGAAGGAACAACCACTTATGATTACGTCGTTTCTTCTCAGATCTTTGGTGATTTTGATTATTCTTTTATTAACAGTACAGGTGAAGCATACCAGCTTTTAAAAAGCGGAAGTATTGACGCATTTATAGAAGAAGGCATTGTAGAAGCTGCTTTTGATATCTATGGTGATATTATATCTCACGATTTTTTCCCATTGCTTTACAACCCGGTTTCTTTAACAACTGCCAACAAGGAACTTGAACCGATTATATCTGTTGTACAAAAAGCACTTCTTAACGGATGCTCAAATTACCTTGCAGAGTTATCCAGGTTTGGAGAGCATGAATACCTTAAAAATAAATTTTTTATGATGCTTAACGATGAAGAACGTGAATATCTGCAAAATAATCCTGTTATTCCTTATGCGGCAGAACACTATAATTACCCTATTAGTTTTTATAACAAGTATGAAAAAGAATGGCAGGGGATTTTTCATGATGTTATCGGCGAAATCCATGAGTTATCCGGTTTATTGTTTAAGATAATGAACGACAATCGTACTGCATGGCCGCAGTTACTTGGATTACTGGAAAGCGGTCAAGCCAGTGTATTATCTGAACTTATACCTACAGAAACCCGAAGGGAAAGAGGGTTTTTATGGACAACGACTCCAACAATGATGGATAACTATGCGCTCCTTTCAAAATCGGAAACACCGAATATCATACTTAAAGATGTTATAAATGTCAGGGTCGGTCTGCCGCGCGGTACTGCATATACCGAAGTTTTTAAAACATGGTTTCCAAATCATCCGTATACTATTGAATATGAAAGCGCAGACCTTACATTCAGCGCACTTGATCGCGGCGAAGTTGATGCGGTTATTTCCAGCCAGCGCCGCCTTCTGGCTATAACAAACTATCATGAATTCCCCGGCTATAAAGCTAATCTGGTTTTTGACCGCGCGGCGGAGTCATATTTTGGCTTTCATATGGATCAGGCTGTTTTGTGCTCCATTTTTAACAAAGCGCTTGTTATTGTTGATATAAAAAGTATTGCAGAACAGTGGACGCTAAAAACATATGACTATAAGGGAAAAATAGCGCAGGCTCAGCGTCCGTGGCTGATTGGCGCTTCTATTCTTCTTTTAAATATTCTTATACTAGTGATGATTATGTTTATCAGAAAGCATAACGAAGAGCAGCGCCTTGAAGAGCTGGTAAAAAAGCGGACTATTGAGGCTGAAGCTGCCAATAAGGCAAAAACTTTTTTCCTTGCCAATATGAGCCATGAAATACGCACCCCATAAATGCGATTTTGGGCATGACAAGAATCTGCAAAAATACAAACGAAATAGTAAAAAAGGATCATGCGCTTGTTAAGATCGAAGATGCTTCAACTCATCTGCTTGGTATTTTAAACGATGTATTGGATATGTCTAAAATAGAAGCCAATAAGCTGGAGTTATCCCCGGTTGAATTTAACTTTGAAAAAATGCTGGATAAAGTAATTTCTGTTATAAATTTCAGAGTAGAAGAAAAGAAGCAAACGCTGATAAAAAATATTGACAAAAATATTCCAAGTTATCTGATAGGCGACGATCAACGCCTTGCGCAGGTTATAACAAACCTGCTGTCAAATGCTGTTAAATTCACTCCTGAGGGGGGTGAAATTCAACTTAATGCAATTTTATTGTGTGCCGGTAAAGAGTGTCAGCTTCGAATCGAGGTAATCGACAATGGAATCGGTATATCAGCCGAACAGCAGGAAAGACTTTTTGATGCATTTGGACAGGCAGAGAGCGGAACAAGCCGTAAATACGGCGGCACAGGACTGGGGTTGGCTATTTCCAAACGCATTGTTAAACTAATGGGCGGAAAAATTTGGATTGAGTCAGAAATGGGAAAAGGCGCCAAATTCATTTTTAATGTAAAAATGCAAATGGGCGAAGACGGGTTATCTATCCAACAGGACAATAGTAATATTATTCAGGCATTAGACAAAAATGAGTTTGCAGAAAAAAGAATATTGCTGGCGGAAGATGTCGAAATAAACCGCGAAATAATAATAACGCTTTTGGAAGATACGGGTCTAATCATAGACTGCGCCGAAAACGGAAAAGAAGCGCTTATAATGATAGCGTCGGATCCCGGTAAATATGATATGGTGTTTATGGATGTTCAAATGCCCGAAATGGACGGATACGAAGCAACCCGCTGCATCCGTGAGCTGCCCGCACTTGCAAATAAAAAACTGCCAATAATAGCTATGACTGCGAATGTATTCAAAGAAGACATCGAGGCCTGTCTTGCCGCGGGCATGGACGACCACCTGGGTAAACCGCTGGACATCAACGAAGTATTTGTGAAGCTACGAAAATATCTGGGTTAACCAGAATAAGGAAAGGTGTCAGACGCTGTTGGCGCCTGACACCGATTGGTTAGTCGTAGAATTAATCCATTGTAATTGCTAAAACACCAAAAGACTTATATATATTAAACATAAAAACACCTCCTTATTTTCATGTACGTTTATATTTTCTATTGGTTTATTAATATCTGTCATGAGTAATTTTACATGGTTTGAGTAATATAAATCATTTTCTGTGAAAATCAACGGAAAAACAATAAAACTTATTTTAAAGTTTCTGCAGCTCCACTCTTGAACGTATCCCTGTCTTGTCAAAAATACAATAAACAATGTTCTGCACTGTACGGGGGCTAATTCCAAGCTGCTGTGCTATTTGCTTGTCGGAAAGCCCAGAGTTTACCATTGTAAGTATCTGCGCCTCACGTTTTGTAAGCAGGCAGAAAAGGTCAGTAACAATATCAAGTTTTGATTGAACTGTGTCGTCAATGCAGGTCTTTCCGTCAAGCGCTTTTAACAGAGCCTGTTCAAGTTCGTTAACGCTGCGGCGCTTACACATATAAACCTTTGCGCCAATGCTAAGAGCCGCGCTTACATGAACAAAGTCATCAAATGCCGAATAGACTGCAATAACAGGCATGGATTTTTTATTCTTTTTCTGGCTCTTTAACCACGGAACAATGCTGAACCCTAAACCGTCTTCTAACTGAATATCTAAAAGTAAAATATCTGCTGCAGCGTTTAATAATATATTTTTTGCTTCTTCAATATTTGAGGCGGCGCCAATAACCTTCCATCTGCCTGTACCTTCAAGAAAAGATACAAGTCCGTCGCGTAAAAGCGGGTGATCCTCGATAATGATGATTGTTGGCAGACATACTGCCGGATCTTTATTTGCCAAATTAACACTCCGTATTTACTGGGGGCGCACTGTCGGACACCTAAAGGTGTCCTTGCGTTCTTTAATCATGGTTACTTCCATTTGTGCTACAGCGTGAAACATTATTCATCCTCACGGCTTTGCCGTGCAAAATCTGCTGGGGGGGGTACTAATAGCTCAACCCTGACCATGAGGCCGTTTCCGGTTTCATTGATAAAATCGATATTTGCTCCCAGTATTGCTGCTCTTTGGCGAATACTCCTCATCCCAAGCCCTTCTGTATTCCTGTTTATGAGCCCTACCCCATCATCAGATACACAGATTAATATATGATCGGCGCCGCCGGCAGGATTATATCTGACTGACAGCGATGCACTATTTGCTTTTGAATGCTTTTCGATATTATTAAATGACTCCTGAACCATGCGAAAAACATGGAGCTGATCTTCTGCACAAAAAAATGAAAAATCCAGTGTTTCTTCTATAAAACAAGCGCACTGGATTCCTGAACGTTTGGAAAACTGCATACAGAAATGAGCAAGAGCATCTTTCAAAGACAGGCATGTAAAATCCGGCGGCATTAAATTTACGCAAATGGAACGTATCTGACCGGAAACTGCTCTTCCGTGTAACTGCGGTAAAATCGTATCATGAAGCTCCCGGGAAATCCGCCGTCTTTCTGTCTCTAACCCCTCTATTACAAGGTTAGAAAAATCATGGCTTAGCTGCTCCTGTTTACGCGCTTTTCGTATTGATAAATATAAATAACACAATAGAAGCATAAGCGCTGTGATGATTATAGTAAAAAGTATAACAAGGCGAATATAAGGTTCAATTCCATCCGGAAGAACCTGCGTTTCCATTGGCATAGAATTACATTATAGGATATAATTCAACATGCGCAAGACTTTTTTAATGCTCATTTTTTGCCTTATCGGAATTTTCTTAAATATCGCATTTACAAGGCTCTGCTTTATAACAGGGCTTCCATTGTACCTGGACACAATTCTGACTATAACCATCACCTTAAGCTGCGGACTTGGCTGGGGAATACTGTGCGGAACATTAACAAATGTATTATGCCACTCAATTTTCGGCTATGGCTGGGAAGCATATCTTTTTACAATCTGTAATATTGCAACAGCTTTAATAACATGGTTTTTTTACCGCTTTTTTATGCAGGAGCTTGAGGGTACTCAGGAACTTGCGAACCAGAATGTATCAAAACGCGGGCTCAGAGCTCTCCAGCATAATAGCAGTCAGCTTAGCAGAATAATGGACAGGGTTATAATCTTAATTCTATTTTCTTTTGCTCTTTGTTTAGCAATGAGCATTTTAGGCGGACTTATAGCAACAATTATCCAAATGATAGATTCTGCATACTCGGATGACAACGGTATTACCGGCGTATTAAGCGCTACAATGTTCGGGCAAAACGCGCCAATATTATTAAAAGAAATAATTTCCCGTATTCCGGTAAACATAATAGACAGACTAATTTCTGTTTTTGCCGGATACGGGATTGCTCTGCTTCTAAATAAATGTTTTAAGCGCTTAAATATTTCTCTGCGCTCGCAAGCTTAACGGCTAAACAGAATATTTCAAGCGCATCTTTAAGTTCCGCAAGAGGCGGACATGTCGGAGCAATTCTGATATTACTGTCTTTTGGATCGATGCCATTGGGGTATGTCGCGCCTGCGGGAGTAAGAGCAACACCGGCATCTGCGCACAGAGTAACAATTCGTTTTGCGCATCCATCAAGAGAATCAAAACTTACAAAGTAACCGCCGCTGGGATTTGTCCACTGTGCGATTCCAAGCCCGTCAAGTTCGCGCTTAAGCGTATCTGTTACAAGTTTAAACTTGGGCTGCAGTATTGCCGCATGTTTTTCCATGTGTGCCAAAACACCGGCTGCATCCCTGAAAAAACGCGCATGGCGAAGCTGATTAAGTTTATCAGGACCGATTGTCTGAGCAGTTAATCTTTTTTTAATGTATTCGCAGTTTGATTTGGAAGATGCCATACATGTTACAGAAGCGCCTGCAAAACTTACTTTGGAGAATGAAGAAAAAACATACACCATGTTAGGGTTTCCGTTTTCTTCGCAAAGACGAATAATATTCGGTATTTCTTCTTTTGAATTTCCAAGACCGTGGAAAGCATACGCATTATCCCAATAAATGCGAAAATCTTCTGCAGCAGGTTTAAGTTTGGCAAACCGTTTAACGGTTTCATCTGAATAAACAATTCCTGTGGGGTTTGAATACTTTGGAACGCACCAGATACCTTTAATCATGGGATCGGAGGCGACCAATTTTTCTACGATGTCCATATCGGGGCCGTCATTTCCCATTGCAATTGGAATCATATCGATATGAAAATAATTACAAATTGTAAAATGGCGGTCGTAACCCGGAGAAGGACACAGGAACTTTACCTGTCCCTGACTCTGCCAAGGCTTTCCATCTCTAACACCGTGCGACACGTTTACAGAAACGTTGTCAAACATAAGGGCAAGCGAAGAGTTCCCGCCAACTATAACTTCATCCGGAGTTAAATCCAGAAGATCTGCGAATATTTTTTTTACTTCCGGAATTCCATCCAAACCGCCGTAATTACGGCAATCGGTTCCGTTTGTGGATTTGTAATCTTCTGCCGACAGACAAGTTAACATTTCATTGCAAAGCGCTAATTGTTCATCCGAAGGAACTCCGCGGGTCGTGTTGAGTTTTCGCCCGCTTTCTTTATATTTGGAAAATGCGCCTTCCAGTTCGTTTTTTAGAGCGGATAATTCTGACGCGCTCATTTGTGCATATTGTTTCATGGTTCCATCCTTGAGCATACTGTACACTTTTTTAATACTTTCGCCTATATACAATATATATTTTAGGCTGGGTGTTGAAACCCGCCCCCTTATGCTCGGGAACTTCCAACAAGCACGAAGTGCGAAGTTTCCAGGACAGATACTCGCCTAAGGGGGACGTTTTCCACACCCAGCCTAAGTACTAACATATAGATTTAATTAAAGTATTAAATGCATAGTTATCTTATAAGGAAGGTTTCAAAGCCGGCGGTGCGTAAAGCATTTGCGGTATGAGCTTGGTCGGAACCGGCGGGCACTACCACTGCCCACATCTCGTTTCCGTTAACAATGCGCTGTTCTATCAAGGGTGAAAAACCTGCCTGTCTTAAAGCGGTTACTTGCGCCTGGGCATTGGGCTGACGGCCAAAAATACCGGTTTGAAATTTTCCTGCTGATACCGCAGGAGGAGGCGTAACAATGGCTTGAGGAACCGGAGGCTGCGTTTGGGTCACTGCCGCAGCAGGGATTACTGCCGGAACTGAACCTGCAGTAACAGGAAGCGAATCAAGCCCGCCTGCAAACAGCCAGAAAGGACTTGTTTTTATTGCTACCGCAGAGGATGCTTCGCCCGCAGCCAAACGGCCTTCCGGTGTGTGCGGAAATTCGCTGACCAGGCGCTGACGCCATCTGTCGCCGGAACTGCCGCGCGCTGTTTTCCATAAAATAAATAATATTTCCGATTTAAACTCTGAATATTCGGGGTTGTCGGCAAGCGCGCCAAGTTCGGATAAGTCGTTGTTTTTAATTGCCTTTATACTTGTATCCAAAAAACGCGCGCGTTTGCTTTTTGCCAATAATGGTTCAAGCGCGGTAATCGCTCTGTCCCATTCACCCATTGCAGCCAAGCAATAAGCGCATGATAAAAGCGCATCATCGTCTACCCTGCCGGGAACAGCAGCGGCAGCTTCAAACCAGTTTTTGGCTGCACCTTCAATATCACCCGACAATTGGCGAAGGCGCGCAAGACGGACAAGAGCGCTGTGTTTTTCCAAAGCGGTAATACCCGGTCTGGCAATGACAGCTTCAATATTTTTTATTTCCGATTCCAGAGAAATGCCTACACCACCGTTTCCGGTTTGCGCAAAAATAATATGCGGAATAAATGCGCTTATAATGAATATAAACACAGCAAGGAAGATAAGCCGTTTATTTACCACCGGAACCGCCGTCAGAAGATTTTTTACCGCCTCTTTTAGCAAAGAACCTTGCTCTTGCAGATGCTGCATCCTGTTTGATTTTTTCGTCGGTTCCAGGTTCGGCAGGAGCAGCGGGAGTATTTGTTTTTGCTGCAGGCGCAGAAGGAGCAGGTTTTTTATTTTTTTCCTTTTTCTTTATATGCATAACTAATGGAAAAGCGCAGATTACACCAATAATAAACGAGATAAATACGGTAAGGAATACCGGAACTTCATCAACTACAGTAAAGCCAAAATTTACATCACATCTATTATCAAGATTGAACATAATAAATGTCAAAAAAACCGCAAAAATAATTAATACTAAAATAAAACGCCAGGGCATGATAACTCCTTTATTTTCTCCAATTCCTTTGCTCGAAACGTATTTCCCTTCAAGGCTGAAAGCGTTAATTTACCAAAAGAGCCTATCATCGATTTGGGGCCGGGAACTGCTACCCTTTCGTCCTTTTCAGTCCTTGTTATTAATTCATCGGCATTTTTTCGGGAAATTCCTTCTATTAGTACGATTTCTGTGCTGCCAATTCGCGCTTTTAGCAGTTCCAGGGTATGCCTTTGCTGCAATGATATTATCCTGGAAAGCCTCTCTTTTTTGATTTCCTCGCTGATTCTATCCGGTAAATCAAAGGCTTTTGTGCCTTCGCGGGGGTTAAAATGATACATAAATGAGTAGATAAACTTAACTTCCTCCATTAAATCGAAGGTTTTTTGTACATCATCCTCTGTTTCGCCCGGAAAACCGACCAAAATATCCGTAGAAAGGGTAATTCCCGGCATGGCTGCGCGAATCTCCCTGACAAGTTCCAAAAAACGCTCTATTGTATATCCCCGGTTCATAGCGTTAAGCACACTGGTCGAGCCATGCTGAACCGGTAAATGAATATGACGGCAGAATACTTTATTTGTAGATAGCACTTCTATCGTTCTGGATGAAAAATTGCCCGGATTCGCCGATAAAAAACGCAGCCAGCTAATGCCGCTTTTTTGCGCTTCCTGCGCAACTAGTTCCAAAAGCGATGCAAAGTCCATATCCTGCCAGCGGTAACTGTTTACATTTTGCCCAAGGAGGGTAACTTCGCGCACCCCCCGCTCTCCAACCAGACGAAGCTCATTTCTAATATCTTCCGGATTGCGTGAAACTTCCCTGCCTCTAACATACGGAACAATGCAATAAGAACAGAAATTATTGCAGCCGTGCATGATGGGAACAAATGAACGGAACGCCGAATCTTGTTCCAGACCTTCATCAAGATGAGATTGCGAAAAAGAAAAAACTGTTTTTTCGTTAATATCGAGTACTGCTTTTGTGCCGTTTTCGGCTGCTTCAAGAATGACTGGAAAAAGCGATCTCTCGGATGTACCCATCACATAGTCAACCTGCGGAAATTTTTCTATTAGTTTGCCGCCAAGTCTTTGAGCCATGCAGCCTGCTATAACAAGCGTAAAATTTCGTTTTTGTTTCTTTTTGTGTCCTGCATAATGAGCAATGCGCCCAAGGGTGCGTTCTTCTGCAGTTAGCCGCACAGAACATGTATTTAGAAGAATTAAATCCGCATCTTCACCGGCAGAAGATTCCTTCCATCCGCGTTCTTTGCAGACAAGTGCCAGAGCAGCCGATTCAGCGCTGTTCATCTGGCAGCCGTAAGTTTCAAAAAAATATTTTAAATTATGCGGCATTTAAAGGCGCTTTTTAAGACCAATAAAAAACTTGACTGCGTTAAATATGCCAAGAACAATAAGACCTATCGCGCCGATTGTAAGAAGAACGCCGGAAATGATTGCAATACCTGGTATTCCGGTTTTTGAAAGAACTACAAGCGCACCGGCAGCAGTTATGATAATACCCGCTTTTCTGTCTGCCGGATTCCGGGAAAAAAGAGAGCCTATACCTACCAGACAAACCAGAACACCAACAATAAGACCAAATACTTTAAAACGTGCAATAACATTTAAAAGAAAAAGAAAAACTCCTCCTGCAATATATCCAAGCGCAGTAATACCCAGTTTAGATAAGCTTGACGTTGAAGGAATGTCTCTGATATTCTCATTATCGTCCATTATTTTAACCTCCATTCAGCCGCTTCTATTACATTTTGCAAAAGCATAGCTATGGTCATTGGCCCGACACCGCCGGGCACCGGGGTAAAAAAACCGCACTTTTGCGCAACAGCCGGATCAACATCGCCGCAGACACGATAGCCTTTTGGTAAAGATGCATCCGGAACACGATTTATACCGACATCAATAACCGCAGCGCCTTCTTTTACCATTTCCGGTTTTATTATATCAGGCTTTCCGACTGCCGCAACCAAAATATCTGCCTGCAGCGTATGATATTCCAGATTTTTTGTCCCTGTGTGACATAGAGTTACTGTAGCATTATATTCGCGTCTGATTAATAAATTTGCAAGAGGTTTACCGACTATATTGGATCTTCCAACAATCACAACATGTGCGCCGGAAACAGGAACATTATATTCACGTAACAGTGCGAGAACACCGTACGGTGTGCACGGCAGAAAACCCGGTCTTTCCAGGATCATGTTTCCAACAGAAACAGGATGAAAACAATCTACATCTTTTTCCGGCAGGATCGCCGCAATTATCCGTTCTTCGTTAATGTGCTTCGGAACAGGTGATTGCACAAGAATACCATGAACTTTATCGTTTTTGTTTAAATCGGCAATGACAAGAAGAAGCTGCTCTTCACTTGTATTTTCCGGAAGCCTTAAATCGAGGCTTTCCATGCCTGCCTCGGTAAGAGCTTTTTCTTTGGATGTTACATATGAAAGACTTGCGGGGTCTTCGCCGACAAGCACAACAGCAAGACAGGGTATAATTCCTTTATCTTTAATTGCAGCCGCTCTAACCTTAACACTTTCACGTATTTTGAGCCCCAGCGTTTTCCCGTCTAAGATTGTTGCCGACACGACTTCCTCCGAATTACATTATATGCGGTAATATTACCATAAAACGACCTTGTTTGGCTCTAACTAAAACCCTATCGTCTGTGGTTTCATTACTTAAACCAAAAAATCCCCGATCCCATTCCAAAACATTAAGCGGCCATTTTAACCCAATACTTTCCGCTTCCCATGGTCCTTCTCCCAGCGGAAAAACAGATATTATCGTCTTTTTTTCCAGACACAAGGAAAGTTCACTTTGCACGTGAGTATCAATACAGTAAATATCTGCTGTATCTGTAATCCACCTTTGCGGAAAAAGCTCTCTTTCAAAAAGAGAACGGATACCAAAAAGATGATCTATTCTGCCGCCTCCGCCGCCTATAATCCATATTTTTTGGCATCCTTTTTCTGCGGCAAGCGAAAAAGCCAGCTCTGTATCGGTATAATCTTTGTCGTGCTCATGGCGTATGATCCGCTCAGGTTCAAAGGCGGCAAGCTGCGCCGGGTCTCCTAGTGAATCCATGTCGCCGATAATCCAGTCGGGTTTTACTCCGGCATTCTGCGCGGTTAAAAATCCGGAATCTGCCGCGATAATAATTTCGGCCTTTTGTGTTTGTTTTTCAACGAGTTGTTTAATCGCTTGTGTATCCGGCGCTTCCCCGCCAGTAAAAATTATCCCCAGCATACTAATATTATTATAATAAAATTTATAAATGATGTCATTATTAACATAAAACGCGGATTAACGCGGATTATTATTAAGATTCTTATCTTATCCGTGAAAATCCGTGGAAATCCGCGGACCATTATGATAATGTATAATAAAATGACAAAAGCTGTCGACCCTATTCTTAAAGAAATTGCCTCGATTTTTAACAATGATGGGAAAGAGCTCTATCTGGTAGGCGGCGCCGTCAGAGATATGTTAAGAGGTAAAAAAATACACGACTGGGATTTAGCAACAGACGCACTGCCGGAAGAAGTAAGTTCAATTATGAAATACGCCGGGGGTAAAGTAATCCCCACAGGCATAAAACACGGAACTGTTACGGTTTTGTACAAAAAACACAGCGCCGAAATTACTACGTTCAGAATTGAATCCGGTTACTCCGATGGGCGAAGACCCGATAGCGTTTCCTATGCCACAGGTATCGAAGAAGATCTTTCAAGACGTGATTTTACCATGAACGCAATTGCCCTGCGTCTCCCTGATGGAGAAATTGTCGATCCATTTGACGGCAGTAAAGATATCAAAGCAGGAATAATACGGTGTGTGGGAAATGCCGCGCTGCGTTTTAGCGAAGACGGGCTTCGTCCTATGCGCGCTGTTCGTTTTGCTTCCCAACTAGGTTATAAAATAGAAGAAACAACTTTAGATGCGATTCCTGGCGCACTGCTTATAAGCGCGAAAGTTTCGTGGGAACGTGTCCGGGATGAATTTGACAAAATACTTTCTTCTGCTATGCCATCGCAAGGCCTTCGTTTAATGGAAAAAACAGGTCTTATGGAACTATTCCTTAGCGATCTTTCCGCCTGCCGCGGCATTGAGCAAAAAGGCTTTCATGAGTTTGATGTTCTGGATCATTCATTGCTTGCATGCGATTATGCGGCAGCTAACAACTATTCTCATGAGTTGCGCCTCGCCGCTTTGCTTCATGATATTGGCAAACCCAGCGTGCGTGCTTTGTGTGAAAAAAGTGGCGTTTGGACATTTTATCGTCACGAAGAAGTCTCGGCGTCAATGTGCCGGAAAATGCTAAACCGTCTGCGCTACCCTAACGCAGTTATCGATACTGTCTGTCATTTGGCAAAAGAGCATATGTTTATTTATACTGATGAGTGGTCAAATGCGGCTGTCCGCAGATTTATCGCGCGTGTGGGAGAAGCAAACCTTGATGATTTCTACCGCTTGCGCCGCGCCGATATATTTGGCTTTTCCGGAAAAAACCCGGACTACCGGTCATTAAAACAACTTGTAGACAGAGTAAACAAAGTATTAACTGCCGGCCGCGCTTTTGCAATTAAAGACCTTGCTATTTCGGGAAAAGATCTTATGTCGATTGGAATCCAAAGCGGC
>WQXC01000038.1 GCA_009785045.1 Treponema sp.
CTGGGAATAGTATGCGATTTTAACGGCAGCGCACGCACAGTATCTATAGACAAGGATTTCTTTTCTGCTCTTGGTCTTGGTTTTAAGTGCATTAATGACAAACCCGGACAAATTGCTCACCGTATTGTACCGGAGGGAGAATCATTGGATCCGTGTGTTAGACTGCTGGAAGATGTGCACAGAGAGGATCCATCATTTGTACTGGGATATGTTCCCGATTGCGACGGCGACAGGGGCAATCTTGTTATTTATGACGATACGATTGGAAAGGCGCGCGCGCTTGAAGCGCAGGAAGTTTTTGCTCTTGCCTGCGTTGCAGAGTTGTCTCATCTAACATGGATATTTAATAACTCTCCTGGCGCGCTTCCTAAAGCCGCTATTGCGATTAATGATCCAACCTCTATGCGAATAGATAAAATAGCTGAATGTTTTGGCGTTGATGTTTTTCGCGCCGAAGTTGGAGAGGCTAATGTTGTTTCGCTTGCCCGCAAACTGCGTAATGAAGGTTACCTTGTGCGGATTCTTGGTGAAGGCTCTGCAGGTGGCAATATTACCCATCCATCTGCTGTTCGTGACCCAATTAATACGGTTCTTGCAATTGTTAAAATGCTTGCGGTACGAAGTATCGATGGCAAACCAGGTCTTTTTGAGATTTGGTGCAAAAAATCAAGGCAGACAGAAAAATATAAAAGCGATTTTTTAATTTCTGATATTATCGCAAGTCTGCCGTCTTTTGTGACCACTCCCGCATATAATAAAGATGCAGTTATGCGGATAAAAACGCAGGATCATGTTGTGTTAAAAGACCGTTATCAGGAAGTTTTTCTACGGGAGTGGGAGGAGCAGAAAGAACAGTTAAAAACACGTTTTGGCATTTATGGCTGGGAAGCAATTGCATATAACGGAATTACGGAGAAACGCGGTATAAAACGGTTTGGAGAAGCTGGCAAGGGAGGGTTAAAAATCCTTTTTTCTGATGCCAAAAGCAATGAAATTGCCTATATTTGGATGAGAGGGTCTGCTACAGAGCCTGTTTTCCGTATCATGGCTGACGTGGGCGCTGCCGAATGGCAGCGAGTAAAATCAACTTCCTTACACGCGCCGACCGAAGGGAGGCCTGTGGGAGCTGCCGAAGGGAAACCTACTGTAAATTCCGCTGCCGAGCGGTACTTGCTTGATTGGCAGCGATGTATGATAATGACGGCAGACGCTGGTTGATAATGTAAGGAGTTTAAAATGGGTATTCGCGGCGAATTGTTTTCACATAAGGTTTTATTACCTAACAGGACATATTTTTTTAATGTTAAAGAAAATAGAATGGGAGACCTATACCTCAATATAGTCGAAAGTAAAAATCGCGACAGCGGCGGATTTGACAGACAGTCGGTTATTTTATTCGCAGATGACTTGCAGGAATTTTTAAAAGGTTTTGAAGAATCTCTTAGAGTGCTGGAAAAAGCAGAGCGTGAAAAACGGCATGGCGGCAAGACAAAACGCGAAGACAAACCGCACGGTGATAAACCGGCACGGGACAGACCGCGCCCGGACAGACCTCAACGAGAGCGCAGTGGTCCGCGCAGCGACCGTCCGCGCAATGATCGCGGGGATAGACCCGATCGCGCAGAGAGAGGTCCCCGGAGCGAACGCAAAGAAGGTTTCGGCTCACCCCGCGGAGATCGTCCGCGCAGTGACCGTGGCGGAGATCGCATTCGCAGTGAACGCCCGCGTAGTGACCGTGGCGGTGATCGCCCTCGCAGTGATCGCCCTCGCAGTGATCGCCCGCGTAACGACCGTGGCGGTGATCGCTCTCGCAGTGATCGCGGAGAAAGAGGAAATAAAAGCGAATATAAACCTGGAATGAGGAACAAAAGAGTAGTAGTTAAAAAGAAAAATTAATTTATAAACCTATTTCACTTTAAAACTTAATCTCTGAATCGGCGAGGGGCCGTGTAACAATACTGCCTCGCGGTGTGCCTTGGTTGGGTAGCCTTTGTGCTTTTCGTAGCTGTATAACGGATACAATAGCGCCATCTCATCCATATAACTATCACGCGATGTTTTAGCAAGAATCGAGGCTGCCATTACTTCCGCTACTTTAGCGTCGGCTTTAACCATGGCTTCGCACTGAACACTAATCTGCGGCACATGAAGGCCGTCGATAATAGCGCAAATATTATCCGGCAGCGGAGTTCCTGTACCGGCAGCGTTTTTTAACATTTCTTCAAAGGCGCGTTTCATTGCTAAAAGGCTTGCCTGTAAAATGTTTATATCGTCAATTTCTGTATGAGATGCCCAGCCAATACCCCAGGTTAGCGATTTTTCACAAATAACGCGCCGCGCTTCCAATCGTCTGCTTTCAGTCAGTTTTTTTGAATCGTTAAGCAGATCCAACGGGAAGTTTTCGCCTAATATTACAGCGGCAGCGCAGACAGGACCTGCAAGCGGTCCGCGCCCTGCTTCATCAATTCCGCAGATCATCATTTCTCTGTTATCACATGCATTGCGTTTTTTAAACTGGGATCATGCGAATAATAATTTTCTTCAAGCTCTTTTTCTGTAAGTCCCATAAGCTCATGGCTCATGTAATGTATCCAGTAAGTATCATCATTAACGGATACATCATGTTTTCTGCACCAGTAATCCGGCTGAATGGGAAGCTGCACCTGTTTATCTGTAAAATATTTATAGTCGTGAACTGCAACCTTTAAATCTTTACGCGGAATTCCTTTATCAAGGATTATTTGCGCCAGATGGTTTATCGTCTTGCCGGAGTCAAAGATGTCGTCAATTAACAGAACCCTGTCTCCAACGCGTAAATAATCCGGTGAATATGTCCAGCCGTCAACTTTAACCTGATCCGCTTTTGCGACATCGGTGTAGGAGCGCGCTACTACAGCGGCATAATAAACAGGGCGTGCTCCCGTGTGTACTATTTTATAGTACTCGCTGATGATGTTTCCAAGATATGCGCCTCCGCGAAGTGACACATAAATTACGTCAGGAACGAATCCTTCGCTGTAGATACGGTGAGCCAGCTTGATTGCATTGTCACGCACCGCATCAAATTGTAAAAATTCCTTGTTCATATTAACCTACCTCCTTGGCAGGCGGAAGAAGCCAAAGAAACTTCCGCACAGGCCGCCTATTATATGCGCAAAATGAGAAATGTTTCCGGAATCAGAATTATAAAAAATCTGTACACCCATATATAATATTAATACGAGAATAAAAGTTAGTGGAATTTCACCGCGTGAAAAATTGGTAAATGATGATAAAAGGATCATCATAAAAACAATGCCGGAAGCGCCTAATAAATAACTGTTAAACAACAGAACGTTTAAAATCCCCGTGGCAAGCGCTGTAATTAACATCATTACAAGCAGCGGTCTTGAGCCGTAACTTTCTTCAAGCATGGGACCAATTAGCAGTATTAAAGTTAAATTGTTTATTAAGTGTTCCCAGTGAGCATGTCCCATAACATGGGTAAGAATTGTTACCCAGTTGTTAATATTTCCAACTTTAAATGTGTCTCTGCCAGGAACCATAAACCAATATTCAACCAGACCCGGCAGGATAGTTCGTGATAAAAGTAAAACAAAAGCGCAAAGCAGCGCAAATGATAAAACAGCCGGTGCGTTATATTTGATTCTCATATTGAAATCTCAATTTCGACAGGGCAGTGGTCAGACCCCAAAATTTCCGGTCTTATAATCGATGCTTTTACTTTGGGCAGGAAACCCTTATCTACGCAATGGTAATCGATTCTCCACCCGATATTTTTAACACGCGCCTGACCCATGTACGACCACCATGTGTAATGATTTGGCTCGCCGGGATGAAAGTGCCGGAAAGTATCAATATGACCTGCTGCCAGAAACGAATCCATCCACGCGCGTTCTTCGGGCAGGTAGCCTGCGCTGTTTTCGTTTTGCTTTGGACGCGCGATGTCTATCGGAGTGTGCGCAACATTATAATCGCCGCAGAGCAGAAAGTGCTTTCCCTTTTTTACAATTGAATTACAGAGTTTTAACATTGAATCATTAAATGCAAGTTTATAAGGCAGCCGTTTCCGCTCATCCTGCGAGTTTGGGAAATATGCGGCTATCAATGTAAATTCTTTGTACTCGGCAATCAGTACTCGTCCTTCATCGTCAAATTCTGGCTTGCCAAGATAACGCACATCCTGCGGCTGGGTTTTTGTATAAATTGCAACGCCGGAATAACCTTTCTTTTTTGCGCTTGCCCAGAAAGAAGTGTAGGTTGTTCCAACAGGGTTAATAAAAATGGGGGAGAGCTGTCCAGGTTCGGCTTTAGTCTCGTTAAGACATAATATATCGGGGTTTTCTGTTTTTAGCCATTCAAAGAAACCGCGTTTTTCTACCGCGCGGATGCCATTCACATTCCAGGAAATAATTCGCATAAAGTATTATAAATCCTAAATGACCTTTTTTTCAATCCATTTATTGCTTAGCCATCGCTTAGTAAATATTATCCCCCGGAAAAGGAAGTCTGCGCCCATTGCCAGGTAGACCGCTACAGGTCCCAGCCCAAGCGTAAATGCCATAAAAAAGGCAAGGCATACCCTTACAAGCCACATCGTGCACGCTGCCGTAATCATGATAAAACGGGCATCCCCTGCCGCTTTAAGCGCATTTGGAAGCACAAAAGACGGGCACCAGAATAATGTTGATGTAATACAGTGAACTCTTAAAAATAATACGCACATTTCATGCGCTTCTGCAGAAAGATTAAATATGCTTATTATCGGATTCATAAAAATAAAAATATTTATGTTTATAAAAAGATAAGTTAAATAAGAAAGAATCATTATTTTTTTTGTGTATCGTTTTGCTGCGAGGTAGTCTCTGGCTCCTATGCATTGTCCTACAATTATTAAAAGCCCCATGCCAAAACCGCTTCCCGGCATAAAAGCGATGGAATTGATTGTCGCGCCTACAGCGTTAGCCGCAATGGCAACAGTTCCGAATGCTGTAAATATTCTTGTGATAAGTATTTTGCCAATCTGGAACATGGACGCCTCAAGTCCGCTTGGGATACCGATATTAAGAATACGCTTAATCATGGCTCCTTCCAGTTTGATTTTTGTTAATCCTGATAAATTAATTATTCTTGTTTTATCTTTTATTAACAGATAAATTAATAAAACAGCGATAACTACGCGTCCGATAAATGTTGATATAGCGGCTCCTGCAACACCCCATTTAAAAACATAAATAAAGAGCGCATTACCGGCAATATTAAAAATGTTTAGTATTACAACCGCCCTCATTGGGACTTTTGAGTTTCCCATGCTGCGGAACATAGCGGCGGCGGCTGTGTATAATGCCAAAAACGGATAAGAAAGCGCAATAAAAAGAAAATATATATTTGCCGCCTGCATAACATCATCTGCAATGTTGCCGAAAATAGTCCGCAGCATTAAACCGCGGGTAAATATTGTAAAAATCATTAATGCAATAGAAATTATAAGGCTGATATAAACAAGCTGTTTTGCCGAACTGCTGGCATTATTTTCTTCTTTGCGTCCAAGGTACTGGCTTGCAACAACAGAGCCGCCTGTAGCAATCGCGTTAAATGCAGTAATTATTAAGAAGTTTATTGTTTCTACCAGGGAAATGCCGGATACTGCATGTTCGCCGACAGAACTTACCATTACCATGTCGACAATTCCAATTGTTACAACAAGAAGCTGTTCGATTATTAAAGGCCAGAATAAAGTAAAAAGCCGTTTGTTGTTCCAGTCTACAGGCGTAAGGGTTACCGGTGTATCAAGAGGAGAACTTCGTATTGCCGGTTCATTGCTTATTATTGTTTGCCCAGCGTGCCTGTTATCCAAAGATATTTCCCCTTTTTTCTATTAATAACATGTTAATGTCGCTAATGTACACAAAATATGTTATATTTACAAGTATGGCGTGTTTATTCGATTACATAACATGGAGAGGAGATTTATGTTTTTCCGATTCTCCTTTTAACCCTGTAGATAATATCATATTTTCCCAGCTTTCCTATCTTACTCTGGATGGGATTGTTCCCGGTCCGGAAGAAAAAAAGGGAATCAGTATTGCTTTAGCGGTAAGAATTTATAATGAGAAACTTAAGGATCCGGAATTTAAGCAGTCATCAATATTTAAGGAAGACAGCGATTTAATCAGAGCTTTGGGCGCTTCCAGGCGGTTTGGGAATTGCCAGCTCTTTGGTTATGTGAATCATGTTGATACAAACCGTGAAGTTCAATTTTCTGCTGTCTGCGTTTATACAAGCGATGGTCATTGCTTTGTTGCATACCGCGGAACGGATTCTTCCATTGTGGGGTGGAAAGAAGATTTTAACATGTGCTTTAAGGAAGTTATTCCTTCCCAGCTTGAAGCTGTTACTTATCTGGAAAAAATGGCGCCGAAAATAAAAGGGCATTTGCGTATTGGCGGACATTCAAAAGGAGGAAATCTTGCAATTTATGCATCTTCTCATTGCGGAAAAAAAATAACAAGACGTATAACAAATATTTACTGCAACGATGCGCCTGGTTTTCACGAAAAAGTTCTTTCTGGCGAAGGATACAAGGCAATTAAAGATAAAATATTATTTTTTGTTCCGCAGGCATCGATAATAGGAATGTTTTTGGAACATGGATCAAAATACACAGTAATAAAAAGCAGCGAAAGCGGCATAATGCAGCATAATCTTTATTCATGGGAAGTAACGTATTGCGATCTTGTAAGAGCTGAGAAATCTACAGCCGGCAGCCGCTTTATTAACAATACATTAAAGGAATGGCTGAAAAACATTGATAATGACAAACGCGAACAGTTTATAGATTCACTTTATTATATTCTTAATGCGGCAGATGTAAAAACAGTTACCGAGCTTGAAAACGCATGGTTTTCTACAGCGGGGCGCGTACTTAAAACGCTTGGAACCGTAGAAGAGTCAAAAAGAAAACTGATAAAGCAGACAATAAAAGAACTTTTTAATTCTGCAGGACGGAACATCGATACATTATTAAAAGAAAAATAACTTACATTAACGGCGCAAAGATTCGCAATATATCCGACACAATCCGCTGGAAGGCATTCTTGGCGCAGTCTTTCAGTGTCATCTCCTGCGATGAAGGCAGGGTGCGAAGGAAATCTTCTTTAATTGCGGCGATAGTTTCGCTTGCATAAATTAACACGCCGCATTCAAAGTGAAGATACAGGCTGCGGAAATCCAGATTGGTTGTGCCGACTGTCGCTATTCTGTCGTCGGAAACAAAAGTTTTTCCATGGTTAAAACCTGAAGTATACTCGTACACTTTTACACCTGCCAGAATGAGCCTTCTGTAATATGAACGCGATGTAATAGCTACAATTTTTTTATCCCAGCGGTGCGGCGTTATTATACGGACATCAACTCCGCTTTTTGCTGCGAGCGAAAGCGCCGAAAGAAGATTATCGTCTACAATAAGGTATGGGGTGTTAATATATAAATAATTTTTTGCCTGATTAATAATCTGTATGTATACATGTTCTCCTACATTTTCCTTATCGATAGGGCTGTCTGCGTAAGGCTGAACATATCCCCAGGCTTCAAAACCTTCGGCTACTCCTTTTTCTGTATGTTCAAGGATGTCTTCTTTCCACGGGAAAAATGCATCATACTCATCTTTTTCCTTAAATCCAAGATTCCACATCTGCAGAAAAATAAGAGTTAACGACCATGCGCCGTCACCTTCCAGCATTATCGCCGCATCTTTCCAGTGGCCAAAACGTTCTACTGCATTTATATACTCATCAGCCAGGTTAAGTCCGCCTGTAAATGCAACCTTGCCGTCTATTGATATTATTTTTCTGTGATCGCGGTTATTTTGCAAAGACGAAATAATCGGTCTGAAGCGGTTAAAAACATAAGCTTTAATTCCCTTGTGTGCAAGTTTTTTGTGGAAATCAGGCGGAAGAGTAAAAAAGCAGCCCATGTCATCATACATTATGCGGATATCAAGTCCTGCAGCAGCTTTTTTTTCCAGAATCTCCAGAATGGAATTGAGCATGATTCCTTCTTTCATAATAAAGAATTCCAGAAAAACATACTTCTGCGCTTTTTCCAGTTCTTCAAGCACCTTTTTAAAATATGATTCGCCGCAAGGAAAATATTCCTGCCTTGTATTGCCGTAAACGGGAAAACCTGCATATTCCTGTAGATAATGAGCCTGTGTTTTAAAATCAGGATATGTATCTGTTAATTCGTTAAGCCTGTTTCCGGGTAGATAAAAAGATTCGTGGCTTTTACTGATGTTTCCAAAAAGCGCTCTTCTCATTTTTTTTGGATTGGACCAGATATTAAGCATTATGTAAAGTATTCCGCCGAAAAACGGGAACACAAGTATTATAAAAATCCAGGTTAGCTTATAACCAGGTTTTTCATGTTTATTTATAATATAAATACTGACAATAATACTTATAACAGAAAGTATCCAGTATGAAAACTTTAAATATCTGCCTGTTCCTGCAATTAACAGGGAAATCAGCAGAATCTGGGCAAGTAAAGACAGAACGACCAGAATTCTTCTTCTAAAAATGAACTTAAATAAATTAATCATTTTTTTTCTTTGCATTATTATAATTCTATATAGTATTTACGGAATTCTCAAGAAAAAAAGCTACGTTCAGGCTGGCCAGGGACCTGCGCCGAAACGCAGGACTTTAATCTCGTCTGTACACATATCCAGTATTGTAGAAAAAATCCGCTCCCGTTCTTCGCCGCTGTCTAAAATCAGATCCAAACCTTCAATGTCTTCAAGTTCCCAGCCGCTTTCAAAAAGTTCGTCTTCGGGAATTGGCGGAAGTTCTGTAACTATTTCTTCAGCATTGGCAGGTTTGTATACCTCGCTGCCGGATCCAAGGCTAATCATGCTTTTTTTTGCTGTTATCGAATAAAGCGGGTGTTTAAGAGTTTCAATAAGGCGGATAGGAACCTGGTAATCCGGGATACGTACGCCAAGCTCATTCCTGCGTATATCCAGGAATTTTTCCGTACCGGACAGAGTTTTTAAAATAAAGACATATGGTCCCGGCGAAAGGCGATTAATCACCCTAAAGCGGGTATTATCAAGTTTAACCACTTCTACAAATTGCGAAATACTTGAGCAAAGAAGTGTAAAGTGACGCTCATCTCTTTCTCCGGACAGTTTTCTTAATTTTTTTATGGCTGCAGGAGATTTTATTGAACAAACGATACTCCAGCTAGTATCTGTGGGCAGAGCGATTAATCCTCCGTCTTGCAGTACGCGAGCGGCGCGGTTTAATACTCTGTCATCGATGTTGGATGGGACTATATATTCCAGCATATTACCTCATGGTACCCACAATAATTTATCCGGGGCTGATTCTTTTAAATAAATATTCTCATAACGGCCGGAATGTTTATGCGATGTTTTTTCCGGAAAATATGTCTGCATAAAGTACCAGATTACATCTGCCATTATATTTGCCGAATCTGTTGGAGCATAGCGGTACCATATTTCTTTTTCTTCCAGGATTTTTCTCATTTTTTCGTCATTTCTGCATAATTCCGGGTCTGTAATTTGCCTTAATTCGCTTCTTAGCCCGCCATAATTTGTCTTTCCAACGGCGAATAATCTAAGACGGTTACTTTCGTCCATCCAGTAAATTTCAAAAATTCCCGCCAGCGCAGGTACCTTGGAGATAATATCATAACGGTCAGCCTTTGAAAGCGCAGACCATTGGACAAAATAGTAAATGTCTCCATTCTTTTCTGTCGCTGTTATGCCTTGTTTCATAGCTCACTTTAACATAAAAAAATAACATTTTCTATACATAATTAATTATTAATTGTATGAAAAATAATACAGTACCGGCATTTATATAAATTTCCGGCAATAGGGCATTTGCGGTAATTCTTTATCTGGTAATGAGTTACACGATTTATATATGATTGATCGCATGCTTGGCACGAAAACTGCTATATAGTAAATGCTATTTTATTAAATAGCAGGAGAGTAATATGAACAAGAAACCGGTAAAATCCAGCGATAATCTATTAGATACCTATTTTAAGCAGATAAAAGTTTTTCCTCTTTTATCTTTTGATGATGAATTGGATTTATCTAGGAAAATACAGGGTGGAAATACCGATGCGCTTCATACAATGGTGAATTCAAATCTGCGGTTAGTTATTAAAATTGCCGCAATGTATAATGTTCCCGGTATTTCACTTTTAGACATAATTCAGGAAGGCAATATTGGGCTTATTCAGGCAGCGAAAAAATACGATTACCGCAAGAATGTGCGTTTTTGCACATATGCAAGCTGGTGGATACGGCAATTTATAAGCCGTTATATTACTAACAGGCGGCGTCTTGTCCGTTTACCGCAGCGAAAGGAAGAAACTATTCGCAAAATTCAAAGAGCGTATCATGTTCTGTGTCAGACTATGATGCAGCAGCCGAATAATACTGACATTGCAAAGGAACTGGGTATTCCGGTTAATGATGTTGATTCTTTTGTTAATTTAGCGGCAGATTCGGTTTCATTTGAACAAACTGTTTTTGATGATGATTCTATAGGCGCTGTGGATTTTCATGAAGACTATACCTATTGTCCTGAACGGAATTTTATGAAAAAAGCGTCTTTGGACGGAACAAAACGTATTCTTAATAAATTGATGGACAGGGAAAAACGTGTTATTAATTACCGTTATCAATTAAACGGCTGTGAACGTCATACGCTTAGGGAAATTGGTGACAAGCTTGAGATATCGCCGGAAACTGTCAGGCAGATTGAACGCAGGGCGCTTAAGAAAATACGCAGCCATGTAACCGAATTAAAAGAATATCTGTACGTTGAGGCAATTTAGTATATAATAAGTGAATGATTGCGGAAAATGCGCTGGTCATTTACAAAAATAAACCTGCGATTGTAAAAGACCGGACTGACGGTAAATATTCCATTTCTCTTCAGAGCGGAGAGTCCGTAAAGGTACGCGATAAAGATATCGAAGTAATTCATCCCGGACCAATTAAGGATTTTAACGGGATTAAAGAGAGCAGTCAGCAGGATTCTTTGATCCGCGATGTGTGGGAACTGTTATCAGACGAAGGCGCGCTTTTATCTTTAAAGGATTTAACTGGTTTTATTTTTAATGAATATACTCCGTCTTCAGCTTATGCGGCATATTGTCTGCTTTGTAATGGTCTTTATTTTTCTGGTACAATTGACGCAATTACACCCCGCAGTAAAGATGAAGTTTCAATAGAAGAATCAAAGAGAACTGCTCTGCAGCGCGAAACAGACGAGCGCGCGCAGTTTCTTGAACGATTAAAATCTGCGATGAAGAATCCTGTTCCAATGCAGCCTGATGACGCGCGTTTTATTCAGGATGTAGAAGCGCTTGCATACGGAAAAACCGCAAAGAGCCGCACAATGAAAGATCTTGGCATAGGAGAAACTCCCGAAGATGCGCATGTTTTGCTTCTTAAAACCGGTTTCTGGACAGGTATGATTAATCCGCATCCTAGCCGATTTGGGCTTTCTCTTTCCGGTGCAGGTTTTTGTCCGGAGCCGCCCTGCAGCGAAGAGCGGCGTGATCTTTGTCATCTTGCTGCATTCGCAATTGACAGTTCCTGGAGCACAGATCCCGATGACGCTGTATCGATTGAAAAAGCTGATGATGAAGAAAATACTTTTTTATATGTTCATGTAGCCGATCTTGCTTCTTCCATTACTTTTGACAGTCCTGCAGAAAAGGAAGCGCGCGACAGAGGCGCTACGCTTTATCTTCCGGAAGGAACTTTCCGCATGTTAGCCGAAGATTCTATTCCATTGTTCGCAATTGGTTATTCTGAAAAATCCCCGGCGCTGACTTTTAAATTGAAAATTAATAATGACGGCGAAGTAGTTGATACAGAGATTTTTCCTTCTGTAATAAAAGCGCAGCGTTTGACATATGAAGAAGCCGACAGCGAAATAAAAAAAGGCGCTGAATTGCACGCTCTTTACGATTTAGCGCAAAAAATATTTAACCGCCGCACCGCGCATGGAGCAGTAAATATTGAACTGCCGGATATACATATATATGTAGAAAATGGAAATGTAAATATTAAAACTGTTGATGAGTATCAAGCGGCATTTATTGTAAAAGAATGTATGATTGCCGCCGGTGAAGGCGCAGGAACCTGGGCAGCTTCACGCGGTCTTGCTTTTCCTTATATTAGTCAGGAAGTTGAATTACAGCCTGAACAATCGCGAGCGGTTAAATCCGGCGGTTTTGCAGGTTCCATTCAATTGCGTAAGTGCATGAGGCCGCGTATTCTTTCGACCAAACCCGGGCGGCATCAGGGATTGGGTCTTGATACCTACACTCAGGTTACAAGTCCTCTGCGCCGCTATACTGATTTGCTTGCGCATATTCAAATACGCGCTGTTCTTCGCGGAAATACGCCACTTTCGGCAGATGAAATTTCTGCGCGGCTTGGATTCAGCGAAGCCGGCGCGATTGCCGCTGTTCATGCCGAACGCGCTTCCGACAATCACTGGAAAATGGTTTTTCTTAGTGATAAAAAAGAATCTGTCTGGGACGCCATCGCGCTGGAAAATAAAGGTAATCGCTGGGCAGTTATTATTCCCGCACTAGCGCTGGAAACGCAGGTCGCGCTCCAAAGAGATGTAACACCTAACGATGATATCAAATTAATTTTAAAATCTGTAAATATCCCCAAAGGCGAAGCAGTGTTTGTACAGGGATAAAGGAATCTGAAGAATATGAATATATTAATTGTTTATGCGCATCCAAGCGATGATTCATTTTCATACAATGTAAAAAATCATTTTATTATGGGTTTGGAAAAAGCAGGGCATAGTTATATAGTTTCTGATTTATATAAAATGAACTTTGTTACAGATATTAGCGAAGCAGAATATTTACGTGAAGCCAATTATAGGCTGGATTTACCTGTTCCCGGCGATGTTATTATTGAGCAAAACAAAATCAATAATTGTGATGGTATATGTTTTATTTATCCTGTTTTTTGGACAGAAGCGCCTGCAAAACTTGTTGGATGGTTTAACCGTGTTTGGACATATGGTTTTGCATATGGAGAAAGAACGATGAAACAACTTGAAAAAGCTTTAATTCTCTGTGTTTCCGGACATTCAAAAGAAAAACTTCAGGATATTGGACATCTTGATAGTATGAAAACTGTTATGCTTGGAGACAGGCTGTTTGACAGAGTTAAAACCAAAGATTTTATTGTGTTGGATTGTATGACAAAATTTAATAATGAACTGCGGGAAAAAAATTGGGATAAACATCTTTCAACAGCATTTAATGCCGGTTTAAAATTTTAATATAGTTGTAAATTGTAAGTTGTTATTAAAGAATAAAGAGGCTAAAGCAATTTGTTTTAAACATAATTCATGTACATTAAACGAAACATTATTCGTTTTAAAATCATATAATGCCATCATAGATGAATGTGTTTTATATAAGAATTTCATATATAAGATGTTAGGCGCAAGTTTTTTAAGATATGAAAATATTGAAATAATTCATAATATGAATTGACATAAAATAATAAAACAGGATATAATAAATAATCGTCGTATATTATAACTGCAAGACGTAAGGGC
>WQXC01000039.1 GCA_009785045.1 Treponema sp.
AAATACAGAGCTTCTTTCCGCCCGCTTAACGATGCAATTATTCAAAACCGTATTTTCGGTGTTGTTGGAATGGCTGGCTGTACAAGCACAAAGCAAAAAACCGATGAATACATCAATGTGTTAACAGAAGAGCTTATTAAGCGCAATATTCTTGTTCTGCAAACCGGATGCGCCGCAATCAGCTCTGCAAAAGCAGGAAGGCTGACCCCGGAGGCTGCGCTAAAAATGGCTGGCTCTGGTTTGCGCGAGGTATGCGAAACTGTAGGCATTCCGCCCATTTTGCATTTGGGCAGTTGTGTTGATAACACGCGTATACTTGAAGCAGCTACAGAAATTCTTAAGGAGGGCGGACTGGGCGAAGACCTTGGAACGCTTCCGGCAGTCGGCGTTGCCGCTGAATGGATGAGCGAAAAAGCAATATCCATCGGTTGTTACTTTGTGGCTTCCGGCGTTGATATTTTCCTGGGTAACCCGTTCTATACTAGTGGTTCTGATAATGTTCACAACTACCTTCACGGCGGCGTAACCGAAGATTTCGGCGCTTGCTTCCATTATTACGCAGATCCGCTTGTTGCTGCCGACAAAATCGTAGAAATAATCAGTGCGGCAAGAGACGGTCTTGGTATTAACAAAAAAACAGAACGCAAGCTCTTTGATATGAAAGACAGGAGGGCAATGTAATGTCAAAACTAATTTGTACAAACGCAATAGACGGAGCCGCAGCATTTGTTACTCAAGCCCTTGGTATGGTGGACAAAGCGGTAAAAGAAAAAGGATTGGACCATCCTGTAGGTTTTCCGGATACCAATTATTACCTGCCGGTTATTTATTCATTTACCGGCAAACAAATGAAAACTCTTGTAGATCTAAAAACTATTCTGGAAGAAGCAAAAGCTTTAATACCTGCACGTCCCGCTGAAAATATCTGGCTGCCGTATCTTGGCAGCGCTCTTGATGCAGGTGTCGCAGCGCTTTTTGCCTGCGAAGTTATAGAGGCATGTAAATATTTAATTGGCCCCAATCCTGTTGATGGAATTTGGCTGGGAGCCGCTAATGACGTTATCATGCGCGAGCGCGGTATCGAGTTTGTTGATGGAACTGCTCCGGGTTTTGCTGCAATTACAGGCGCCGCGCCGGACAATGCAACAGCGGTAAAAATTGCCAAGGAATTGCAGCAGAAAAACCTGTATGTATTTATGGGAGGCAGTACGAACGGCGTTCAATTTGCCGATCAATTGGCTGCCGAAGGCGTTCAGCTTGGCTGGGAAACGCGTCTTGTTCCGTTTGGTAAAGATGTATCATCATTAATTTATGCTTTAGGTTTTGCAAACCGCGCTGCCATGTCTTTTGGCGGGGTAAAACCGGGAGACTTTGAAGCAAATCTTAAATATAACAAAACAAGAGTATTTGCCTTTGTTATTGCGTTAGGTGAAGTAACAAATGACAAATACGCAGCGGCAGCGGGAGCAATCAATTACGGTTTCCCGGTTATTTCCGATACAAATATACCAGAAATTCTGCCGACAGGCGTATGCACTTACGAGCATGTAGTTGCGAATATCCCTCATGATAAAATAGTTGAGAAAGCGCTTGAAGTGCGCGGATGTAAAATAAAAATAGTTAACGTACCTATTCCTGTACCTTACGGCCCTGCTTTCGAAGGGGAGCGAATCCGAAAGGAAGACACTCATGTTGAATTTGGCGGTAACAAAACGATTGCTTTTGAATTTGTTACAAGCGCAGATTATGATGCCATAAGTGACGGAGAAATTAAGGTTATTGGTCCTGACATAGACACTGTTCAGCCGGGAGGAAAGCTGCCGCTTGGTATTTGGGTGGAAGTTGCAGGCCGGAAAATGCAATCGGACTTTGAGCCGATACTTGAACGGCAGATACATCACCTGTTAAACGGCGCCGAAGGAATTTGGCATATGGGTCAGCGCGACATTGTATGGACGCGTGTTTCCAAAGCCGGATTTGCAAAAGGTTTACGCTTAAAACATTACGGCGAGATTCTTCATGCAAAATTACTTGCGGATTATCCCGCTATTGTTGATAAAGTGCGCGTAACGCTCGTAACGGATCAAAAAGAAGTAGAAAAAAGGCTGGAAACTGCGCGGAAGGTATACGATGAGCGTAACCGCCGCCTGGAGGCAATGACAGACGAATCTGTAGAAACTTTTAATTCCTGTCTTCTTTGCCAAAGCTTTGCGCCTAACCATGTCTGCGTTATCACTCCTGAACGCCTTGGTCTTTGCGGCGCATACAACTGGCTTGACGGAAAGGCTGCTTACGAAATTGACGAAACCGGTCCTAATCAGCCGCTTAAAAAAGGCGAGTGTCTTGATCCTGTAAAGGGAATCTGGGCAGGCGTAAATGAATATGTTTACGCGAATAGTCATAAGTCTATCGAAGCTTTCTGCGCATACTCAATTATGGACAGGCCGATGACAAGCTGCGGCTGCTTCGAAGTTATCTGCGCCTATTTACCGGAATGTAACGGTGTAATGGCAGTTAACCGCGAATACCTTGGCGAAACTCCAGTCGGAATGACATTCTCCACTTTGGCAGGTTCTGTCGGCGGCGGTCAGCAGACGCCTGGGTTCTACGGCTGCGGTAAAGTATTTTTAACAAGCCGCAAGTTTCTTTCTGCGGAAGGCGGCTTTGGAAGACTTGTTTGGATGCCAAAGGAATTAAAAGATTTATTAAAAAACGATCTTGAAAAACGTTTTGATGAGCAAAAATTGTCCGGCTTCTTTGACAAAATAGCCGATGAAAGTGTTGCTATTGCTGCAGAAGATGTGCGGGCATTCATGGAGAAGGTTAGACATCCTGCTCTGGCAATGGATGATATGGCAGTTCATGCGCAGAGTGCAGAGAAGGAGGCTATTGCCGAAGACATCACGCAAAGGCACGGAACCGCTGACGCGGTAATTATAAGAGCAGAGGAAGAAGCGAGAAGAGCAGAGAGCAAAGCGCAGGTAAGCAGTATTTATATTGCTGCTATTACGGAGCAGGTGAGGGACAGCGTCACAAAAGAAATTATTACAAGTATAATTGATACGCTGAGCGAAAAATTTCTGGGACAGGCTCCGGTGAAAAATTTCCAGGCGCCGGTTTCCGGTACACAGTCTTCTGCGCCGAAAATCTCTGCATCAAGCCGGATTTCTGCAATTAAGAGTTTTGATCTTCCCGTGGAAAGTTCCGGCAGCGCTACATACTCTGTTAAGCTTGGAAACTTAAAATCTGAAGGCGGTACTCGCGGCAAGACATATACAATAGGCGGCGCAAGCTGTATGCCTTTCCATTTTTGGGAAGGAAAAATGCCGAACAAACCATTGGTTGCCATGGAAGTTTTTGACAGCATAAGCGAAAAGTTTCCGGAAGTGCTGCGAAAAGCATACGGAAATGTTTTGGATAAACCTGCAGAAATGGCAAAACTTTGCGTATTGCAGTACGGAGCTGACTTAATCAGCGTAAATCTTGACGGTATATATCCTGAGCGCGGAAACAGAAGCGCTGCACAAAGCGTAGAGCTTGTTAAATCGATTTTGGCTGCGGTAGATGTTCCGCTTATTATTACCGGTATAAATCATTTTGAAAAGAACAACGAGGTAATGAAAGCGATTGCTCAAAGCTGCGAAGGTGAAAATCTGCTCTTTAATTTTGTGGAACAGGATAACTACCGGACAATCGCAGGAGCAGTTATGGCTTACAAGCATACTGTTGTTGCACAGGCTCCTATTGATGTTAACATAAGCAAGCAGCTCAATATTCTGCTTACCAATATGGGCGTAGCGCCTGACAAAATTATCATAGACCCAATGACAAGTTCCATCGGTTACGGCATTGAGTATACTTATTCTGTAATGGAGCGAATAAGGCTTACAGGTCTTGGCGGAGATAATATGCTCTTAAGTCCAATGATTGTTTCGGTTGGTCAGGAATGTGCCAAGGTAAAAGAATTTAAAGCGCCGGAAAGCAGCTTCCCGGATTGGGGAGATTTAACAAAACGCGCAGCTTATTGGGAAGTTGCAACTGCGGCAACACTGTTATATGCAGGAGCAGATATTTTAATTCTGTATACGCCGGAAGCTGTAACAGCAGTAAAGAAAACCATTACGAATTAATGGAGGGTAAATAAATGGCACTTAGCGGATTACAAATACAAAAACTCCTTCCCGGAACAAATTGTAAAGAATGCGGCTCAAGTACTTGTATGGCTTTTGCAATGAAGCTTGCGGCAAAAAAAGCAATGCTTTCTGAATGTCCGTATGCATCTGATGAAGCAAAACAGGTTTTAGGTGCGGCAAGTGAGCCGCCGGTTAAGGGTGTTAAGATCGGTTCACAGACCATAAGCGCCCTTGGCGAAGAAACTGTTATGTATCGCCACGAAAAGACATTTGTTAACAAACCTGTGATTGCAATTAACATGGACGAAGGCAGCGATCTGTCTATTGCAGAAAAAATTAAAAATTACAGACCAGTGCGCGTTGGCGAAGAGCTTTTTATCGGCGCAATTGCCGTTACGCAAAAATCGTCAGACAAGCAGGGGTTTGCAGATTTCTGTGCCGCAGTTTATAAAAAGGCAAACCTTCCGTTGATTATCCGCGCGAATGACATCGCCAGCCTGGACAAAGCTTCCATGGCAGTTTCTGGTTCCAAAAGCGTTTTATGTATGTCTATAATGTCTGCGGAAGAATCTGTTGAAGAAGCTGCGAAAATAGCCGCCAGGGATAATCAGGTGCTTGCTGTAACTGCGCCGGATGTAGATAGTATTTTTAACATAACAACAAAATTAAAAGAAGGCGGCTTTAACGATCTGTTAATAGAGTTTAAAACTCATTCGCTCTGCGAAAATTTCCAGACAAACTCAATTGCCAGAAAAGCGGCGCTTAAGAAAAATATAAAAGCGCTTGGTTATGCGGCATTAAAATTTATTAATACCGGTAATGAAATGGAAGACACAATAGCCGCTGTAACAGAAATTGATAAGTTCGGCGGAATTGTAGTGCTTCCTGGTTTTGATCCAGCTCAGCTCATAACGCTTTTTACGCTGCGGCAGAATATTTATACCGATCCGCAAAAACCAATACAAGTAGAACCCAAACTTTATGCTATCGGCGAGCCTGACAGAAAATCTCCGGTATTTGTAACAACAAATTTTTCGCTTACATATTTTATGGTTTCCGGAGAAGTGGAGAACAGCGGTATTTCTGCCTGGCTTATTATCCCTGAGTGCGAAGGTTTTAGTGTGCTTACAGCATGGGCAGCGGGAAAGTTTTCCGGTGCAAGTATCGCAAAGTTTATCAAGGAAATTGAGCTGGAAAAACAAGTGGACACACGGGAGATAGTAATCCCCGGCTATGTGGCGCAAATTTCCGGAGAACTTGAAGAAAACTTAAGCGGGTTTAAAGTTCTGGTAGGTCCCGGCGAAGCTGCAGACCTGGAAAGCTTTATCAAAAATGTTTTGATTAAAAAGTAATGCCAAAGATAACTTTTTTACCTGATAACATTGCGGTAGAAAAACCGGAATGCTCATCTTTGCTGGAAGCGGCGCGAAATGCGGGTGTGTTTGTTGAAACACCCTGCGGCGGCAATGGTACTTGTCAGAAATGTCTGGTTGTAATTAATGGAAAGCAAGTCTTAATTTGCCAGACTGCTGTGCCGGGTGAAGATATAACTGTAGAAGTTAAAAATAATGGTCCTTGCCTGACCACTTACAAGTGGTCAGGTGCGATTAACGCGGATTATCACGGATTAAATGAAGAAAGTTTAAATATAATCAGCGGTAATCTGCGAAAATCCGCGGATAAATTTCTTATTGATAATGATGAAATATTTCTTAAAAGTATTAAAATTACTGTCCCTGCTCCTGCATTACTTGATGGGCTATCGGACTCCGACAGATTTAAAAGGGCTTTTTTAAAAATATTCGAACAAAAAGCAGAGTGCAGAGATGTTGCTTTACCACTTAACATTCTTGCAACCCTGCCGGAAAAACTCCGCGAATCAGATGGCAGTTTAGAAATGTTTTATTACATAGAAAAAAATACAGCAAAAATAATTTCTTCCTCTTTATCCAGTTACTTCGGAATTGCCATCGACATAGGCACTACAACCGTAGCTCTCTGGCTCGTAGACCTGAAAACTAAAAAAATAATTTCTACCCATAACGCATACAACAGCCAAATAGAATGCGGCTTGGACGTTATCAGCAGAATTAATTTTGCCAAAAAAAACCTAAACGAACTTAAAACACGAATATTAAAAACAATTAATGAATTAATTCAAGATGCGTGCAAAGACGCCGGAATAGAACAGCAGCAAATCTTATATGTTTCCATTGCCGGTAATACCGTGATGACACATCTTTTATTAGGCATCGTTCCTGAATACATCCGGTTATCTCCGTATACACCTGCTGTTTTCCAGCCGCAGGTTTACACAGCTGCGCAAATAGGTATATTGGCTAATGATAATGCACCTGTTATATTTGCTCCCGCTGTCGGAAGTTATGTAGGCGGAGATATAACCGCAGGATTGCTTTGCACAGAACTTGCGCAAAATACGGCGCAAGGTATACCTCCCGGTGAACTCATTTTATTTATCGATATTGGCACTAACGGAGAAATCGTAATTGGAAACAATGATTTTATTTTTGCATGCGCATGTTCGGCAGGTCCTGCCTTTGAAGGCGGCGGAATAAAATACGGCGTTCGCGCCAGCAGCGGAGCGATCGAAAAAGTATCAATTAATAAAAACGGCGAACCCGAAATCAGTACAATAGGCGATAAACCTCCAATCGGAATTTGCGGCTCTGGAATAATTTCTGCAATAGCAGAATTGTTTAGAAAAGGAATAATCGACTCTGCAGGGAAATTTTTACACACAGCAGGTAATGTAAAAAACAGCGAGTATATACTCTGCGGCGGAATATCAATAAACGAAGCGGACATCGAAAACTTTATTCGCGCAAAAGGCGCAATTTTTTCCGCTTGCCAGACCATGCTTAACAGTATTGGAATGTCATTTAAAGATGTAAGTAAAGTGTATGTTGCAGGCGGTTTTGGAAGATTCCTGGATTTGGAAGATGCCAGAACTATTGGTCTATTGCCGCGCCTGCCTGATGAGAATTATACCTTTCTTGGAAACTCATCATGCCTGGGCGCCTATCTTTCATTGGTTAGTGAAGAGTACAGGGCAAAACTACATGAAATTGCCAAAAAAATTACCTATGTAGATTTAAGCAATGAGCCAAAATATATGGATCACTACACAGGAGCATTGTTTCTGCCGCATACAGACAGAACATTATTTGAATAATTAGTGAAAATTCCATTTATTGTTAATATTAGCACTATTAAAGCTTGACTTTTGTATAAACTTATGACAAAATCCTCAAATAAGTAAAGAAGACGAGGAAAATAGATTTATGGTTAAAATTCTGGTTGTTGATGACAGTATTATCATGAGAAATATTGTCAAGAATACTTTCGCTACTATGAAAATTCCTTACGATTGCCTGGAAGCAGAGAACGGAAAGCAGGCGCTGCGATTACTGGAAGCAAACAATGTTACAATAGTTTTTCTGGACTGGAATATGCCGGGAATGGATGGAATGGACTTTCTTAAAGTGGTAAGAGCCATGCCGCAGTACAAAGATCTGCCAATTGTGATGGTTACTTCCGAAAGAGGTAAATTCAGCGTGATCGAAGCTCTCCAAAGCGGAGCCACCGATTATATCGTAAAACCTGTCCAGGAAAAGGTCTTTAAAGAAAAAATTCAGGAAATCCTGGTATTAGTGAGGTAAGAACATGGAAAAATTTATACAGCCATTTATTGACGGCAGCGAAGAAGTTTTTCGCGATTTATGCAATACAGAGGTTAAAGCGGGCAGAGCGTTTTTTGTTTCCAAAGATGAGTTTGAATCAATTTGGGATATTTCCGGAATAATCGGACTTTCCGGAGACGCAAACGGCGCAGTTGCAATATCATTAAGAGAAGAAACTGCTTTTGAACTTACAAGAATATTAACAGGTAACGAACATACAACAATAGACAAGTTTGTTACAGATGCGATGGGCGAAATAATCAATATTATTGCCGGTAATGTTAAAAACATCTATGAAAAGAAACACCGGATTAAAATTACTATGCCATCCATTATTAAAGGAAAGGCGCATTCTATTGTGTGGCCTTCGGAAAAGGCAAGAATCATTTGTATTCCGTTTACCATTTTTGAAACTCAGGAGTTTTGTCTTTCTATAGCGGTGGAACAAGCAAAATGAGTGAAGAAAACAAAGTAAAAAAAATAATAGTTTCGATCCTTCTTGGAAAACGATACTTTGGACTAACGAATGTAAAAGAACAGGTAAGGTACATGACCATGAACTGGATTTTCATGGTTGCCATTTTTCCTCTTGTAATTCTTGGTATCACATTAATAAATACCGACATCACAAGAACGATAATGGACTTTGGTATTGCCTTTTTATGTTTAATGGCTCTTATAATGATTCGTTCAAAGATACCGCTGAAATTTGTTCCTGTATTCCCTGTAACAGTCTTTGGCGCTTATTGCTGCTATCTTTTGTATCTTGGCGATCTTAACCTTTGGGCAGCGATATGGATTTTCGCTTTTCCTCCAATCGTTATCTTCCTTTGTCAGATGACAGTAGGAATTATTGAATCGATAATGGTTCTTGGCACTATGGTATTCCTGTTATTTGCACGGACACCAACAGCTACAACGCTTGAATCAATTACATCCGGTAACGAAGTACAGATAAGATTTATCGGCGCTTACATTCTTATTGCAAGTTTATCAATCATTTACGAAAGAATCAGTATTCTGAAAGATCGCAAAGAAGATGAGCTTAAGGCGGAACTTGCCCAGGAAAGAGACATGATTCAAACCATGAAGGATAACATGGATCAGGGAATTTTCCTTATGGATAAAGACCTAATTATTCTTCCCCAGTATTCACGCACATTAATTTCCATTCTTTCATATTACGATTCAGATCTTACAGGTAAAAACTTTTTGGACGTTATTCAGGGTTCATTTGACAGTAAGCAGCTTCAGATTATGAAAGGTTATTTTGCAATGGTTTTTTCCAAAACAAAAACCTCCAAAGTACTGGACGCTGCAAACCCGATTTCTGAATTTGAATATAAAGTAGACGATGATATTAAATTTCTGCAGACAAAGTTCCAGTTAATAGAACAGGCTGCTTCTGATCCTGTAATTATCGGAATGATTCAGGATATTACAAGAGAAAAACAAATTGAGTTTGAGCTCCAGACCCAGAAAAACCTGCAGGAACTGGAAATGAAGAACATGTTCGATGTTATAAAGATTGATCCTATGGTGTTTCAGAACTTTGTAGAAGATACCGAATCAAACTTTAACGCCATTAACGTTGTTTTAAAAGATCGTACATTGTCGGAAAAGCAGGTTGTTACCAAAATATTCCAGTATGTTCATGCGATTAAATCCAATGCTGTTATTCTGGATCTGGAAAGCCTTGCCAATAAGCTCCATACGCTTGAAGACGAAATTAAAGTCATATCCAATAAAGATACTGTATTTGTAAATGATGTTCTTGGTTTGGCAATTAAAGTAGAAACTTTTATGCAGGAAATGGATTCCTACATAGCAATTACCAAGAAAATCAGCGCTTACAAAACTACGAACCAGATGGATACAATTCTTATTAGTTCTCTGACAAAAGCGGTAGATAAATTGTCAGCCGAGGCTCATAAAAAAGTTAAAATTCAGGCAGGACAAATAGACCTTGATATTCTGGAAACTAAATTACGCAAACCAATCAAAGATATACTGTATCAGTGCGTAAGAAATTCCATTTACCACGGCATTGAGTCCATAGACGAAAGAATCGCAAAGAAGAAAAGTCCGCAGGGACTTTTAACTTACAGCATAAAAGAAGTAAACGGTAAAGCCGAAGTATCTTACTCTGATGACGGCACCGGACTTGACTGGCAGAAGATAAAGAAAAAATATCTTCAGTTAAATCCCGGCAAACCAGTAGACAAGAAAATTCTTTTAGGCTCTATTTTTACACCGGAGTTTTCAACAGCCAGGGAAACCAGCCAGGCAGCAGGCAGGGGAGTTGGTCTTAGCCTTGTTAAGGATCTGGTAAAAGAAAACCGCGGCACTATCAATGTTAATTCAACGGATTCCGGCTTAGCGTTTAAGTTTACTTTCCCGTTGTAATTTTACCGTACAGTAGCTCTGCAGCCGCTTTTAAATTTTCCCGTCCCGAAGGCGTTCCAACAACAACGACTGTAGATAATCCTGGCGGATTTGTAAGCTCGTAAACAGTGTTGCTTACAAGAATTACTTTTTTACCTTCTTTATACAGTTCAATTAAAAAGTCATAGTAGTTAGATGCGCTTTTATGATCGTAATAATTTGTAAACACAACTGTATCTGCTTCGTTAAGTCTAACACGTACCCTTTCTTTATCTTCCAGTGAAGGAGAAGCGGATACTTCTACAGATGTTACATTTTGTGAATGTTCGCACATTTCTTCCCATAACATTCCGGGGTGACAGTAAAAATTATTTGCTTCCAAATGCGTATGGTAAATCTGTTCTATAAGCAGGACCTTTTTTTCAGGATTTATAGGCAGCAGCTTTTCACGATCTCTTAAAACAATAATGCATTTTTTTGCCGCTTCTATAGCTGTGTCTATTACAAACTTGTCATTTATTATTGAATCTGCGCCTGATGGTTCAACAATTCCGCCGTTTTCTATTATTCCCATATCCCAGCGCATTGCCAATACGCGTTTAACAGAATTATCGATTGTTTCTTCGCTTAATTCACCAGTTTTTACTGCATTTAAAACTTTTTCGATTTTTTTTAAACGAATAGGGCTTTCATCTCTCATTAAAATAAGATTGCAGCCGGCTTTTAATGTTTCTACAATTGCATCGCTCATCTCGTATTGTTTTAATATTCCGCCCATTGTCATGTTATCTGTTGTAATAACACCGTTAAACCCCAATTCACCGCGCAGGAAATTATCTATTAATTCTTTGGACATCCCTGCGGGAATTTTATTTATTCCAAGCCCTGGGTAACATGAGTGCGCTATCATAATTGCCGGCAAACCTGCTGCAATTAATGCTTTATAGGGGAAAACATGTTTTTCCAGCAGAGTTTTATAGTCCAGATTTACAATGGGAAGACCAAAATGCGAGTCTACCTCTGATTCTCCGCGGCCTGGAAAATGTTTGCCTGTAGCGGTAATACCCGTTTCCTGAAACCCTTTTAGTGTAAACAAAGCGTACTTTGCGACATCTTCTGGGTTATCTGCATATGCTCTGTTGGCAATTTCCGGGTTTTTAGGATTTGTATTAACATCAAGGCATGGCGAATGCATCATGTTTACGCCCAACGCACGAAGCTGCTTTCCAATTGCCAGAGCAGTACGGTAAACCAGGCCTGTATCCCCGCTGGATGCCAACCCCATTGGTCCCGGGAACAGCCGCTGTCCGAAAAGCATATCATCGTTGCCGTTTCCTTCCTGATCAACTGTAAAGTGCAAAGGTATTCCCAAATCTCTGTCCAGTGCAATTGTGCGCAGCTTGTTAAGAACCCCGGCATATTCTCCTGCAGTAGCCGAAGTGCATTTATCTATAAGCGAATAATCCCTGTTTTTACCGGTTGATCTGATAATTGAACGCCGTGTGCTTTCATCCGGTTGCTCGCCGGGTTTTATATCATTTAAAAGCGTAAGGCATCTTAACCGGTTGCTAATCCTTAATCCGCCAATATGATATTTTTTTATTAATTCTGTTACATCAGGCGTTATGGTTGTTCCGCAGAAACCAAAAACCATTAGCTGTCCTACTTTCTGGTTAATGTTCATTCTGCCCATCAAATTATCAATCCATTTTTCTTTATTCATTTTTACCCCTTTAGGCCGCTTGTCGCAATGCCTTGTACAAAAAATCGTTGAAAGAAAAGGAACACAATAAATACCGGAATTAGTGAAACTACAGAAGCCGCCATGACAAGTCCGTATTCTGTTGAATATTGCCCAAGAAACATTCTAATGCCCAATGGAATTGTTCTTAAACCAATGGAATCAAAATAGATCATAGGTCCCATAAAATCGTTCCAGATGGTTACAAAACTAAATATTGTCAATGTTGCAATGACTGGTTTGGAAAGAGGCAGAATAATCCTGAAATAAATTCCATATTCGGTAAGTCCGTCTATTCTTGCAGCATTTAAAAGTTCATTAGGAATTGAAATATAAAACTGACGTATAAGAAACACGCCGAATGCAATAAAACTCTGCATTAAAATATAACCAGTGTGCGTATTTGTTAACCCCATCTTTCCCATCATTACATACTGCGGAAGCATATAAACCTGCCAGGGAATTGCAATACTGGCTACATAAATAAAGAAAAGTATATCTCTGCCTTTAAATTCACATTTTGCAAATCCATAAGCGGCAAAACTGGATGTAAGAACCTGAATAATGGTTACAATTATGGAAAGTTTAAAAGAGTTAAATGTAAACAAGGCAAAGTTTATTTTTTGCCATATTTCTATAAAATTATTCCAAACCGGATTTAAGGGAATCCACTGGATTGGCAGCGAAAAAACATCGGCGTCGTGTTTTAACGATGACGAAAGCATCCAGATTAATGGTAAAAGAGTAAGCAGTGTTATGATTGTTAGACCAATATAAATTGCCAGATGTTTTTTTATGTTTTCTTTGTATACCATTTTTTATTCCTGTGAAATTCTTTTTTCCAGTTTAAACTGGAAAAATGTAAAAGCTGCTACAATGACAAGAAGAATCATTGCCGCAGCGCTGGTTTGCCCATAGTCAAATGCGATAAATGCTCTGTTATAAATGTAATTGCTAATCAGAGTGGTGGAAGTTCCCGGTCCTCCCTCTGTTAAGGCAAAAATAATATCAAAAGATTTAAAACTATTTACTGTAAGCATCAGAACTACAAAAAATGTTGCAGGTGTTAGTTGCGGAAATGCAATCCGCCAGAAAAATTTAAAACCGGAAGCGCCGTCGATGCTTGCCGCTTCATGCAGTTCGTTGGGGATATTCTGGAGTGCTGCAAGGTATACAATCATGTAATAACCCAT
>WQXC01000040.1 GCA_009785045.1 Treponema sp.
GACCTGCCAATGGATTTCGCAGATGCTACTTTAGTTGTAGCAGCCGAAAAAACCGGCATCAGGGAAATTGTCAGCCTGGATAAAGATTTTGATATCTACCGTCTTCCCGGTAAAGAAAAAATAAAAAACGTTTATAAACCACCATCACCTTAACGATGAAAGTTCCCTGGTTGCCTGTCTTCGCGCAAGCGGCGGCTGATTTCCTGCTGCGATTAAATTAAGTATTCGTATTCCTGTCTCGCTTAACGGCGGTCCGGAAAATCTGCATAATGCGCCTGTAGCTGATGCAATTGCGGCTAACACCTGACCGTCTCTTGCATGACCGTAGATAATAGCATAAAGAAATGTCTGAATTGCATACCCTTGCGGATCCACGCCTATTTCTCCGATTGCATTTACCGCTGCCGCTCTTATCATTGGTTCGCTTTCATTGTTAAAAATATTTACCAGCCATGGAATCGTTTCTTGCGATCCAATTTTGCCAAGAAGATTAATTGCTCCAAGGCGGAGCTGTATATGATCCTGTCCTGTTGATACCGTAAGTAAAAATGATTTCCAGGCAGGTTCATCTGCTCCAACCCTTCCTGCGCTTATACCTCTTGCAATTTGTTCAATTCTGGCTCGTCTTTCATTTTCGTTAAGCGGGATATTCAGCGTGTTATTAACACGAGGACGTCCCATTCCGTAATTTCCTTCCGGAACAGGGCCGTAAAGAGCATTTTTTTCCGGTAATACACGATCTTCTATTTTATATGAATAAAGTATCCAATCCCTTCCGCCGGAATATAATACTCCGTCATTTCCAAAAGCCGGTATTGCAGCGGCATTCTGCAGGAAAGTAAACCAAAGTCTTGTGCCGTTAGGTGAAAAACATGACGCGCCGTTTTTGCTTAAGATATAAATTCCCCGTTCATCAAAAAACATTTCTGCTTCCAGTTCTGGTCTGCCGCCTGTGCTGGTAAATTCGCGTATATGGCTGTTGCCTGTCCAAACTATTTTTCCTTCATCCAGTGATACAAAAGCAATTCTGCCGTCATTCATGGTAACGGCAAAATTGTTTCCTCTGCTTGCCGCAGCAATAGGATTGGAAGGAAGCCTTGGAAGCACTGCAGAGTGTACTTCGCTTTGCGCACCCATAAACCAGTCTTGAGCGGCTCCAAGTATTTCCATCGCTCCGTCAGCGTATAAAACCACAACCCGCTGGTTTTCGATAGAAAGTAAAATAGCTGGTGCGTCGTAAAGCATCCATATGTGCGTATTTCCAAAAGGATCAATACGATGAACTTCCTTATTTTCCAGTGCAAGCATTAAGCCGCCATTGCGATCCGCCTTTGGTGCTACAGAGTAGGGTGATTCAAATGTTTTAGTCCATAAAAGATTTCCGGAAGCCGTGTAGCATAATATTTTTTTTTCGACAGGTACAAATAATCTTCCGTCCCAGCCAACGATTACATGAGCGGCAAGAGGACTTCCAAGATCGCGCCTCCATAACTCGCGTCCAGCGCGGTTTAATGAAATTAATATCCCGTTTGTTCTTGAAAAATATGAAGTGCCTTCTCTTGATCTTGTAACAAATGGACTTATTCTGCCTCTTGCTGAATAGTTCCACATTGGCGTTCCGGCAGTGGAGTATGCCCTTATGTTTCCGCCGTCAAGCGCGACAACCGCAGACTGCGCCTGAACAGAAGGCAGTGATATAACAGCTCCCCCCAAAGCCTGCCGCCAGAAAGGGTCGCTCGTTACAAGCCCCAGTTCACGCGTTTCGCTTTGGGCAAAAATTGGAACTGCGGTAAAGAGGAAAAAAATGCACTTTTTCAGGAAAAACTTCATCATATCTATTATAATGCATTTTATGGCAAATGGTGACGTGTATAAAGTACATATTGATAGTATAGCTTCCGGCGGAGATGCCCTGGGCCGAATTGATGGAAAACCCGTTTTTATCACAGGCGGCGCGCCGGACGAGACTGTTCACTGCCGCATTGTTGAGGATCGTAATACCTGGGCGCGTGCAGAAATACTGGAAATTATTGAACCGTCTCCTGTGCGATGCGAACCTGTTTGTGCTTTTTATGGGAAATGCGGCGGTTGTAATCTCCAGCATATTGATTATAACGCTCAACTTAGGATTAAAGCTGCCATATTAAAAGACTCTTTTTTGCGAATTGGCGGAATAAATCCTCTAGAAATTGAGGTTTTTTCTTCGCCGCCATATGAATACCGTAACAGGATGCAGTTTCATTGCTTAAGAGATAAACAAAATAGTCCGCGGAATGCGCACCTACGGTGCACCGCGGATTATCGCGGAAAAAATACAAGTGAGCATAAATATGGTTTAAAGGGACGCGCAAGCGAGGTGATAATTCCCGTTAATGATTGCCCGATTGCTGTGCCGGAGATTAGAGAAATATTACAGAGTGTGAACTCTATCTCAATTCCTCCAGAAAAAGACCGCTTTACCGTTTTTGCCAAGGACGAAGTTTTACTTAACGAAGGCGGGCAGCAGAGAGGAAAAATAAAACTTTTAGAAAAAGAAATAACAATAGACGCTGGACTATTTTTCCAAAGCAACTGTTTCATGCTGGAAAAGCTAATTTTAGAACTTCAAAAAATCGCAGAAGGCGTTAACCGCGATTTACTAATGGCAGACTTGTACTGCGGTGTTGGAACATTTGCGCTCTTTCTAGGCGATATGTTTCCAAAAGTAATACTTGCAGAGGAAAACAAAGCTGCTGTAAGCCTGGCTCGTGAAAACTTAAGGGGTGTAACGACTGAATTTTTTGCCTTGCGAGACACAAACTGGCCTGACCAATTGTTTCGCAAAAAAGACAATCAATCAGTTTTCGGTTTCATGGTAGTCGATCCCCCAAGAGCAGGACTTGCGCCAAAACTTGCTATTACGCTTGCTCAAAACGGTCCTGCTCTCCTTATTTATGTCTCCTGTGACCCTGCCTCGTTAGCGCGCGACTCAAAAATACTAGTTAAAGGCGGTTACACTCTAAAAGAACTAAAACTCTTCGACTTTTACCCCCAAACCGCGCACATTGAGAGTTTAGCTGTATATACTCGAAATGCTTATTGCTGAGGGTGGAAAACGTTCCCCCTGAACGGAGTATATTCCCGGAGTGAAGGGGGCGGGTTTCCACCCTCAGCCATTTAAACCTTTAAGGCATGCGCTTTAACACTGATTGAACATATACGCTATTTAAGCGATAATACCCCTATGGTTCAGAATGAATCCCTATTTGAAAGCCACGATGGAACCAGGCTTTATCTGTATCGCTGGTCACCTGACAATGCGCAAAAGATCCGGCCAAAAGCTGTGCTTCATATCGTACATGGTATGGCAGAACATGCTTTTCGCTACAGGCGGCTTGCTGAGAAGTTTACCCAGGCAGGAATTGAAGTATGGGCAGCAGATCAGCGCGGGCACGGAAAGACTGCGGATCCGGAGATAAATGATCCCGGCAAAGGCGGGCTTTTGGGACATTGCGCTGATAACGACAGCATTGCTCTTGTAACAGCCGATATTCATGCATTAAATACAGAAATTCAAAAGACAAGGCATAATGTACCCATCTTTCTTTTAGGTCATTCCTGGGGTTCGTTTATAACTCAGAATTATATTGAATATTCAGAAGATCGGAAAATAAGCGGATGCATTCTTTCCGGAACCAGAGGACCTGGAGATTTTATGGTAAAAGCCGGAGTTCCGGTAATGACAATACTCGCTGCGCTTAGAGGACAGCGTAAAACCGTTAAAATTGCCAGAATGATGGCGGATGGTTCTTACAATAAACCATTTAAGCCAAACCGCACTCAGTATGACTGGATCAGCCGGGATGAAGAAGAAGTGGATAAATATGTAAACGATCCTCTTTGCGGCTTTATGTGTTCATCCGGTTTTTACCGGGACCTTGCAAAAGTTCTTTATAATATTCACCGCACTGACGCATTGGCAAGGATAAACAAATTACTGCCGGTATATGTTTTTTCCGGCAGCGCAGATCCAGTGGGCGATATGGGAAAAACTCCGACCGTTCTTGTTAACGCCTACAGAAATTTGGGAATTAAAGACTGCGAGTTTGTATTGTATCCGGGTGCCAGGCACGAGACATTAAACGAAACTAACCGGGAGGAAGTGATTGATAACCTTCTAGCATGGGTTAACAAGCATTGTGAATGAGATATAGATATTCAGCCGCAAAAGACGGCAAACTGGTAAAAAAAGCTGTTATATACACCAGCGATGAACACGGAATAAATTTTGCCGATGTTGATAGTGAAGCAATAGGCATAATTAAAAAACTAAAAGGCGCAGGATTTGATTCGTATATTGTAGGCGGAGCAGTAAGAGATTTAATACTCGGAAAAAAACCAAAAGATTTTGATATAGTAAGCGCTGCAAGCCCTGCAAAAATAAAAAGAATATTCCGCAATTCCAGAATAATCGGAAGACGTTTTCGCCTTGTACATGTGTATTTTGGACAGAGAATATTCGAAGTCGCTACCTTCCGGTCTTTAAAAGACGGACATACCAGCAACACATTCGGCACAATCGACGAAGATGTGCTTAGGCGGGATTTTACAATGAATGCTCTTTTTTATGATCCTCAGCAGCAAATAGTTGTGGATTATGTAGGCGGCATGAAAGACATAAAAAACAAGCAGGTAAAAAATATAATTAATCTTTCTGAAATTTTCACAGATGATCCTGTACGAATGGTTCGTGCAGTAAAATACGCAGCGGCAACAGGTTTTTCCATCCCGTTAAATCTTAAAATGAAAATAGCAAGTCAATCCGGTTTATTATCATCAGTATCGCCTTCACGCCTGACAGAAGAAATGTTAAAGATAATTAATTCAGACAAGGCAAGTCTTATTATTGATTTACTGGATAAAACAGGATTGTATAATTATCTGCAGCCCCAGGCAGCCGAACTTATGCGAAAAAATACAGGCTTTAGAAAAAGTTATTTGCAAACCATGTCTGCATTAAAAGGGATTGAAAACCAGCGGGGTCAGGCACTTGGTTCGCTTTATTGCGATTATCTTGAAACCACAAGCGAATGGAAAGCGGGATCAATTGACAACTTTAAAGAGGTTTGCAAGACAGCGCGTAATTTTGTCCTTCCAATGAATCCGCCGCGTTTTGAACTGGAATATTCGGTTAAAAAATTCCTTACATCACACGGAATAACTATAAAAAGAGCTCTTCCAAAACCTGTTAATGAAGGCGACGCTGCGGCAGCCAAACGAAAACGCCGCCGTCCCAGAAAACCAAAGACTACTATGTAGTCAAACTACGCAGTAGTATTACTCAGTAATTTTATCAATAATAATATTAACTTCTTCGATTAAAATGCCTGTATAGCGTTCGATATTATCGATTATGTATTGCTGCATTTCGTGGATATTACCGCCAAGCTGGATACCGTATGGAACATCGATAGTAATTACAAGGCGGTATCCCATTTCCGCATCTTTTACAAGAATTTTTTTTATTTTGATATTTTGATTATATTCATCAACACAATGGATAACCATCTGGCTTAAAGCGGCTTCCGATATAATTACCCTTCCGTGTTTTGAATATTCAGGACGTACGACAGATTTTTCGTGAAGGGTAGGGACGGGTCCAATACCTGCTGGTAATTTTCTTGGATTTCCTTCCGGAGTCATGCGCCGCTTAAAAATCCTTATTGCATCATAAAAAATATTGGGATAACTTCGTTTAACCTCGATAGACGGTACAGGGATAACATGTTTGCCTTCTATACGCCGGGTTCTTATTGCTTTGTCAATTTCTTCCTGGGTAGCAATATCCTGAATTTTTACTATTTTTGACGGCGGAGGAAGCTGCAAACGGGCTGCAATTTTATAAACCATTTTTTCTGAAGTTCCAAGAATTAGAATACGCTTGAATTTTTCGCTTTGCAGCTTGCGCGCAACTTCATCTCTGTGTGATTTTTCATCGAATAATGCAACTTTAACAGCGGCAAGAAATGTATGTTCTTTTTTGGCTGAATGACCGGCTAAAATACGGTTGTCTCTTATTAAAAGACCATCGTCAATAATAAAGTCAATTCCGTATCTTAATGCGACAAGTTTTGCTCTGAAACTTTTCCCGGTGCCGCTTTCCCCAACAAGCGCGAAAACTTTTTTTCGTTTAAAACCAAACAGGAAGTTTTCGATGAACATTGCTTAAGCGAACATTACTTCCGCTGGAAAAGAATTAACCGCCGTAAGTACGCAGCTCGGCCAGTAACTGCCTTGCGCGTTCTTTAACCGGAGTAACATATTGTCCTTCGGCTATCAGAACCAGAATTCTGACGGCTTCAGGTGAATTGATACCGTTATTTGCTCTTGCGATTTTTTCAAATGCGTCAATGGTAGCAAGCGCCATAAGATTATCGGGGTTTGTGCTGTTAAAACGAGTCATAACAAACGCGATGTGCGCAACAGTTTCGTTGTTTTCATTTAAGCCGATATCACCAAGAGATTTTATCGCTTCCTGAAGAACCATAGGTTCATTTTCAAATTGGGTTATTTCCAGGAGGGATCTTTTGGCTTCTTCTGTTTTCATCTGTCCAAGATACTTCGCTGCCTGTCGTCTGACATCGGGGAAATTGTTTACAAGTCTGCCGTTTTCCCTTGCCTGTGTCCTTCTGCCTTCTCTGGAAAGGAATTCCAGCGTCTGGCGGATTTCATCGTTTGTGTTTCCGCGTTCAATTGCATCGGCAATATATTCCAGGGCAATTAATTTTTGTTCTCTGCTGTGCGCTCTTGCTGTTTCCCTGATTATCATTACTTCTATGGATTCCTGCAGATAAGATTCCTCAACAGTCATTTCCCTTCTTTGATTATTCTGCGCAAAGGCAGTCGTTGTAATAATTACAGACGCAATTATCAGAATGGAAAAACGCTTGAATGAAAACATAATATTCTCCTTAATTGATTATTGTCCACGAATTTTCTATTTTTTCAAGATCATACAGCCGCAGGCGCACTTCCTCGCCGGCTCTGTTATTGGTAATCGTAAATGCTTTAACTCTGTTTATGCTCACAAATTCGATATCGTCAACACGGAAAGCGCTGGCGTCTTCATTTTGCCTGGACGGCACAACAACATGTGTAAAGTAATCCTGAGGCGTTCTTAAAACGATGTTTCTGGATCTCATTGCCGGCTGCGCAGAGATTCGCCTAAGGTTTTCTGTTGAAGAAATTTCTGCAAAATAATCAGGCGACAAAGCGGCCTTCCATGCTTCGTAATTTCTGTTTTGTATTTGCGTATTTAGTCCTTCAATGAACTGCTGTACTTCGTCTCTTGTGGAATTATAAAGCTGCTGACTGACTCTGGTAGGATCAAATACAGCGCTGCTGCTGTCTGCTGCTGCTTCTCCCTGCGTTGTGTCCGGTACGGAAACGCATGAAAATAAAGCTATTGCAACGATGACAGAAATCGCCGTAAAAGAGGCTACAAAAAGAAATTTTTTGCTTCCCATATGAATACTGTATCTTAATTTGTTAATTCTGTCAATGTTTTCCATAATATATAGACTAAACCTCCAATGAACTATAAAGTTACCCTATTGTTTAATATGCTAACTTTTGCTAAACTTGAACCATGAACCAGAAAGCTGCGTTCCCGGGCTCTTTTGACCCCCCAACATCCGGGCATATAAATATTATTCAACGCGCCGCCTCTATTTTTGATGAACTTATTGTTATTATCGCCGAAAACAAGCAAAAAAAGTACCTTTTTACCGCAGAAGAACGAGCGTCAATGATACGGGAACTCGTAAAAGACCAGAAAAATGTGTCTGTTACAACTTGTGACTGTTTAATTGTAGATTATTTAAAAAAAATGGGGATAAAACTACTCATTCGTGGGGTTCGTGGGCTGGAGGATTTCTCCTATGAGTTTGAGTTATCGATGATGAACAGAACGCTGGATCCGGAAATAGAGACTATTTTTATGACAACGGATCCTGAGTATTTTGTAATTCGATCATCATCAATAAAAGAGCTGGCTTCGTTTAATGGCAATCTGCACGGAATGGTTCCCCCCCTGGTTGCAAAAGCTTTAAAAAATAAGTACAATGAACCATCAACATAAGTTGACAAATTCCAGTAAAATGTCTTGACATTTTTATTGGATTTTGTTAATATCATAAATTAGTGAGAGAGGTTGGATTATGGCAGTACCAAGAGGTAAAACATCAAAAGCCAGGACGCGCCGTCGGCAGTCCATCAACATGAAACTTACTGCGCCTACAATGATAGATTGTAGTACGTGCGGCAACAAGGTTCTTTTGCACCGTGTTTGCCCTAAATGCGGCTATTACCGGGGTAAGCAGGTAATCGTGCCGAATTCTAAAGTATAATTTGTAAGGGGAGAAAAATGGACGAACTATTTGAAAAAATGAAAAAACTCATCGCAGAGAAACTTGAAGTTGATGAGGGCAAAATCACAATGGAAGCGTCGTTCCGTCAGGACCTTGGCGCTGACAGCCTTGACACCTATGAATTGGTTTATGCAATCGAAGAAGAAATGGGCATAAATATTCCGGATGAAAAAGCCAATGAATTTGAAACTGTAAAGGACGCCTACGAATTTATTAAATCCCAGCAAAAGTAAAAGCGTTCTCAGTCCTGAAAGGAAAAGCAAACTGGCGGTTTTTCAAAAAGCCGCCGGTTTTAAATTTAAAAATATCGATCTGTTAAATCAATCATTTCTGCATCGTTCTGTTTCAAACGAAACTGGAAATAAAGCCAATAATGAACGTCTCGAATTTTTAGGCGATTCTATTTTGGGCGCTGTCTGTGCAACTCTTTTGTATCAACTGTTTAAAGAAAAAAGCGAAGGGGATTTAGCCAAAATAAAATCTGTGGTTGTATCGGAAGATATTCTTTCGGGAATCGCATTAAATCTTAAAATTGATGGAATGCTTCTTCTTGGCAAGGGCGAAGAAAAATCCGGCGGCAGGACAAAAAAAGCGATTCTTGCAGATGCCATGGAAGCTCTTATCGGCGCGTTGTATATTGATTCAGGATATAAAACCGCTTTTGATTTTGTATCCCGGTGTATCAAACCGGAGATAGAAAAAGTAACCGGCACTAATTATTACAAGGACTATAAATCGGTCTTGCAGGAATACTGCCAGCAGCAATTTCGCTGCTACCCTGAGTATAAAATGGTTAAACGTACCGGTCCTGAACATGACCGTACCTTCTGGATGGAAGTGAGAATAGATGATACTGTTTATGGCACAGGCATAGGCCGCAATAAAAAAAGCGCAGAACAGGAAGCTGCGCGGGCGGCGTATGAGCAGATAAATGCACCTGATAATCAAACTGGAGGATATTATGAAAAAGATTAATTTTATTTTAGCAGGTTTAATACTTGTTTTGCTGTTTTCAGCATGTGTCAGTACCGAGCAAAAAGCAGAGGTTGAGAAACCTTTACCCGATGTTGATATATTGGGCGATTATAAATTACCCGGAGAGTTTCATGTTTATATCGCTTTTGGGCAGTCAAACATGCAGGGTCCCGGCGCAATTCGTCCTCAGGACAGAGAGGGTGTAAGCGAACGTTTCCGGACTATAAATGTTGTTGCCGGAAGATATGCAAACGGACATCGTGAAAAGCATAAGATGTACAGAGCAGCGCCTCCTATCATTATTCCGGATCAAAATCTGGTTAATTATCTTGGTTTAAATATCGGGCTTACTCCTGTAGATTATTTTGGCCGTACTCTTATTGCAAATATCCCCGAGGATATTACCATAGGCGTAGTTGCTGTAGCAAACGGTGATATGGCTATTGCAGCTTTTCATAAAACAAAAGCAGAGGATTATTACAGATTCAGAGGAACGCTGAGCGGTAGACCAAGCCAGACCGAAATGCAGGGAATGAGCAGGTATAAAGGCGCAGGTTATGCAAATATGTACGAAGCAATTGTCCAGAATACCAGGCTTGCACAACGCGCAGGCGGAATTGTAAAAGGCATTATTGTTCATCAGGGTGAAAGCGGAGCAGGACTTGCAGATTTTGACTGGGATGAACTTATGGAAGAAATTTATAACGATATGCTTTCCGATTTAGGTCTTGAGCCTAACTCCATTCCAATTTTGTTTGGTCAAACATGGAACGGCGGCGCCGGTAACACAGGCGGCGCTCTTGCAAACAACGAAAGAATTCAAAGAGTATTACCCAATGCCTGGATTATAAGCTCTGTCGGCTGCGGCGGAAGAACAGGTCAGGGTCAGCCGGATAGTATCCACTTTGGCTCCGAAGGACTGCAACTTCTTGGCACACGCTACGGCGAAAAAATGCTTGAATTGGTGTATAGATAGGAATACTAAGTACTGATCACCTTACTGACGTCAGCAAGGTGATCAATGTTAATCCTTTTCTTTCAACAAAAAGTCATTGTTTAAAACTTTAAACGACACTGCTTTTGGAGAATTTGCATAACGCACTACAATGCCTTCTTTATCTAAGCCGCTTGGGTACTTGCCTTTTGCTTTTTCTAAAAGTGTTTCGAGGTCGTAATTAAACTGCTCGCCTTGTTCTTCTAAGGGTACTGTTTTAAGACCAAGTTCTGCGCATAATGCTACAGCGTCATCGTAAGGTAGGTAGCGGTTTGTTTCTGCATCTTTTACATCAAAAACATTCCATTCAATCTCGGCTAAACGCAGCTTATTCTTTTGTATGCCAGGACCGATTATTTCTCCTGTAAGAACCAGGTTCTTGCAATACTTGTTTAGTTTTTCTTTAAGACCGTATTTATAAACTGGCAGCCAGTATAAAGCATCTTCTTCATCTTTTATTTCCTTATTTCTGCTGCAACATCCTATTTTTCCATCGATGTAATAAACGATCCCTGATGTACCGTCCATTTTTGTTGTGATGTAATATGGTTTTCCCTTTAATTCTTCTAGCAATTCCAAAGCAGACTGTATACGGATTTCATCAGAAGCAGGAATGCCGTAGGGGCGTTCTCCAATAATCGTTCCGCCTGCATTGGCAGTTTCCGGGATATACCATTTTTTAACATTAAGTTTCTCGGTTACATCAGTTCCTTCGTTTAATCCATACAGTTCCGGAAACTTTTCAAGCGGCAAAAGTAGTCCCTGCGAAAGCTGCCCGCGCATTTTCATTGTACGTATCCTAAAACCCTCGCCGTTATCAACATTATCACGGTATGAAGAAGCGCGCAGGAACTCATAGCGCTCATCTATCGGAAGGAAACTATCCACCTCAAAATAAACTCCAAGATCGCCTTCTTTAAACTCATTCTTTTTTGCTACGCACTGCCAACCCATGATATGTGCAAGTTCAAGAAAATCTGAATCTGGTATAGGGCTAATTCCCCTTACTTTTTGAATAGTAACTAACGAACGCATTTTTTCCTCCTGAAATAATTTAATAAATAGTACGTCTATTTTTATCTATTTTTTAATAGTTTTTTATCTTCATTTTTTATCCGTCTCTCTACCTTTTTTACATCTTCTGCCGAAGGTAATTCCTCTGGAACAATACCCCTTTTTAAAAGAGTTTGCCTAATCGCGCGATTGTTGTCTACATGCTCTTTTTCGATAGGAACAATACCTTTTAAATCTTTTGCCTGTACATTAACAGATGTCATTTCTGCTGCCAGATCTTTTGCTTTAATGCTAACTGTAGGTAGAAAATCTGCGAGCGGTCTTTTATCTGGTACACCCATTCTGCGTTTTAAAGCAGAAGTATTTAGTTTAAAAAGCGCTTGATCTCCTTTTGATCTTATAACAGCAAAATCTTTATCATTTACCCCTCTTTCATATAAAACACCAGATAACATTTTTTCTGTTTCGGCTAGTTTTTTTCTTGCTTTTACACGCTCATAATCCATTATTCTTTGCTCTACAATCTCTGCACGTCGTGTTTGTACTGCAAAATAATTTTGAGCAAATGCGATTTGCTCTTTTTTGGCATCACCGTTTTGTGCAATCAGATAACAGGCATATCTAGTCAGCAAAATATCGCTAATTTCTTGTTGTGTATTATTACCAACTTCAATAATTTTTGTTATGTCAAAAAAATGATCCTTAATTTCTTCTCCCGCATTTTTACATGATTCTTTTGCCTTTTCAATGACATTAATAAAATTTCGCCATTGGGTATACACAAGTAATTCCTGAAGTTCCCTAGCACTCCAACATTCCATATCCTCAAATTCTAAAGAAACTTTTTCAAATTGTTCAAAAAGTTTCATAATTTCTTTAGATTTCATAACTATTCCTTCCTTGTTGTTCATTTTAACTATATTAAACCTAACAGCTTGCTGACGTCAGCAAGCTGTTAGGTTAACACCTCTGGTAATCAAATTATATCATGATGTCTATACATATGTAAAGTATATAAAAAGTTAAGTATATTTGTCAATAAGAAATCGAAATAATTTAAAATAATTTTGAAAAATTAATCTTTTAAGAGCCCACATGGAAGCACTAAGAACACAGAGAATAATCAGAAAGTTTATTAAGAATATATACCACCTTGCTAGCCTCAGCAAGGTGATATCTAAAAATAATCTTATTTTATTAATCCGTGAAAATCAAGAGGGGAGCTTGACAGTGGGGAACCTCGAACTTGGGTCTCGGTGTCGGTTCCACCCTTCGGGTTCGGTTGAGGTTCCGCGAAAATCCGCAGACTATGTTCTCTCTTTAAAAATCCTCTCTGCAATTTCCAGAAGTTTTTCCCGGGTATTTTGCGCGGGGTCGTCAAGTACGGTTTCCAAAAGTTCCTTTAAAATAATCCCCATCATTTTGCCGCTTTGGATTCCAATCGACATAAGATCTTTTCCCGAAATAGCAAGGTCTTTAATTGCAAAAGCGCGGCCGGCAGTTAATACTTTGTTTACTCTGTCTACAAGTTGTTTTAATGACCGGTA
>WQXC01000041.1 GCA_009785045.1 Treponema sp.
AAGCCGTGGAACATGGCAGGTGTCACCGGCGTATCACGTTTTCTGGAACGGCTTTGGGCAATCGGCGAAAGACAAGTTATCGATGCTGCTCCTGGCAGCGAAGAAGCAGGCGGTATTGAACTTCAAAAATTACTTCACCGCACTATCAAAAAGGTGAGCGAAGATACGGCATCCCTCGATTTTAACACTGCGATTAGTCAAATGATGATTTATTCCAGCGAGCTTGCAAAAATGAGTAATATTGCACGGTCTATGTGGGAACCGCTTGTTTTAATGGCAGGGGTTTATGCGCCTCATTTGGGTGAAGAATTATGGGAAAAATTAGGGCATAAAAGCTCTGTTTCCATGGGTTCATGGCCGTCTTATGACGAGGCATTAACTCATCATGATGAAGTAACCGTTGTCATACAGGTAAACGGAAAAATCCGTGACAAATTTACCGCCGCGGCGGGAACCGCCAGGGAAGATCTTGAAAAAACCGCTTTGGCATTACCGGGACTCCAAAAATGGCTTGAGGGGCAAACGATATTAAAAGTGATTATTATACCTGACAAACTTGTCAATATTGTGGTAAAATAATTAATTGTAAACTATGAGTCCTACAGCGACGCCATGTATGGCAAACGATCCTTATTTTCGCGAAGATCCCGGCGCGGGATTCCAGCGTGTTCCTGTTTATAAATTTGATTTGGAAAAAAATATTTCTGTATGGAAATCATGGCGCACCAATGACGGCAGGATACTTCCCAACCCAAGCAGCCATTTTGAACTTGTAAACGATCCGTTTGAACTTGGCAGCCTTCTTCTATTAACTACTTATTTTGATCCCGCTGTTGCCGGAAAAGCTTTTGGCGGATTTGGTATGAGAGCGCCTATTGATCCTGCGGTACAAATTAATAATCAAACCCATGTCGAGTTTGATTTTTATTACCCAAAAAGCGCAGCCGGTAAATATATGCGTTTTGAAATCTGGTCTACTTCTTCCGGCGGCGAAGGTTACCAGAGCGTTTCCGGTTATACAGGATCTTTAAGAACCCAAATTTATATAAGAACATCGGATCTGAATGATATTGGTATTATAAAGCCGCCCTGGATTGGTTTTCATGACGGAGAAACCTGGTATAAAAAAACACTCAGCGTAGCAACTCCTGTGTCTTCTGGAACCTGGGAGTATTTAAATATCGATCTGCATACAGAAACAGGAACAAAGCTTGACGGCGACAGGCTAATGCTTGGCGATATTAAAATTACGCAGACAGATCCCGGTCAAACAGCAATTCCGCTTGTAGTGAACGAAAAAAGTTATTTGGAAGTTGAACCTATTAAAAGTAAATACAACCGGAACAATGGAAGTTTTATGGTCGGTGTTGATGGAACAGGAGCTGTTGAACAAGATTCCATCAGGGGATACCATTACGAGATTTTTGTAGATGATGATAATTTAAAACCGTATTGCCATATAAGTCCGCCGAAATGGCTCAAAGATGAATTTCCAAAATTTGAATTCAGAATAGAAAGCGATGTATCCGAAGGGGTCAAGACAGAATGGCTTCTTCCAACCGATGAATATTTAAATATAAGGGATTCCGGAGATTATAAAATCCACGGGCACTGTCTTTCGTGGATCAATCAGTCTCCTCCCTGGATGAGGCAGCTAATACCCGAGAATATTTCTTCTATGCAGTGGAGCGCAGACGGTCTTTTCTTTTCAGGCGGAACGAACGCCACAGGACCGTATTTAAAATTAAACAAAAACACAGCGCGAAGGGTTTATTTTGATCACATCATGTTTATAATGCGGCATTTCATGTCTACAGAGGAAAGGTACGATTCAAGTAAAGAACGCGGTGTTATTCCTTTCCATTCTTTTGATGTTGTAAACGTAGAGCTGCACGAAAGCAGACACAGTATGGTTATCAGGGAAAATACCGAAAAATGGAAATCCGCATTAAAGCATGTATCGTGGCTTATGGCATTAACAGATAATGACTTTGGCGATATTAAACAGCATTATGTTTATCTGCTTTATAAATATGCTCATATTGCTGTGCCAAATGCGCAGATGGCAGAAAAGTATAAAGCCGGTTACAACGATCCTAATATCGTTCCTGAATATATGAAACTGGATAATCACGATCACAACGGCAGCATAGACGCTTATGTGAGTGAAAATCCGCCCATTCTTGCATACAACGATTATGAAATGAACGTATGGTCCAAAGCAAAAGTCGCATATAATATGATTAAAGAAATTAACACAGCATGGAAATCAGATCCTCTTTATGACGGCAGAAGCCTTATAGAATGTATGAGTATTCAGGGACATGAATCTGTTTCACCGGTTGTAGCCAGCCAGAATCAGCAGTCTTTGCTTTTATTTATCGAGTTAATTGACAATGGCCTGCTTGATTGCATTTCTTATTCTGAGCTTGATATCAGACAGCCTTTTGACGCGCCTGGCGGCGAAGCGCTTGCGCCTGCTGTTTTAAATCAAAAACAGGCTGATGCCGTCGGGTATCAGTATGCCCTACTTTTTAAAATGTTCGATAAATATAAAAAATATTTTGACCATGTAATATTCTGGGCGCAGTACGGCGCGAGCTGGATGGACAGTTATATTCCGTTTGATCATGAAAAAAAGGCAAGTCAGATATATTACGCAATAATGGATCCGGACAGGTTCATTCAGGGACATTCTTATTTAGACGATTATTTTAATGGTGAATACGATAAAATAAAAAATGGCTGACGTTAAAAACGCCAGCCATTCCTCGCGATTAGTAAATACTAATTATGCACTTTTCGATGAAGTAATAAGCGCTCCAAGTACCATCAAGTGACCTGCTAATACTGCCAGGTATTCAAGATTGAACTTAACGTCGCCTTTGAGTAATCCTAAGATGTCCACTACTACAATAAAGACTGCCCATACGATAATAACGATTAACATCATTAATTCGATTCTTGGAATAGCAATCTTAAATATTTGCAGTATCAATAATGCGCCTGCTACCACTCCGATGACTGCCAGAACGATGGTGAAAATTCCGCCAATGTCGCTTCCGCCAAAAATTACTTTTGACATTTGAGCGAAATCGCCGCCGCCATCAAAGCCCCATATCCCGTTAATAAAGAGATACACAGCAGTCGCAATGTAGAGAAAGAAATAGCCTATTCTATCCATAATTAAATCCTCCTTTTTGAATTATACACCATATTGCTTTTTTTGTCTCCTATGATACACTTACCTTGTGAATAATGAACTTACAACTGCAAATGTGCTGTCCACAGGACAGCTTGACTCATTTTTTAAAGGTTTTCTGGATATAGAAGGTTTTCTCTCCGGCGATGACTCTTTAAACGGGATTCAGGTAGATAATGACGGATCTCCTGTTAAAAAGATCGCTTTTAGCGTAGATGCAGCCATGGAAACCTTTGAACAGGCAGCCGCTGTGGGCGCAGGTATGGTTTTTGTTCATCATGGGCTTTTTTGGGGTGCGCCTTTGCGTATAGCCGGAAATCTTAGGCAGCGCATTAAATTTTTATTGGATCATAATATCTGCCTGTATGCGGTTCACCTGCCCCTGGATCAGCACCCAAAATTTGGAAACAATGCTGTTTTGGCAGAACTTCTTGGGCTGGAAAATATCGAGCCTTTTGGCGGTTATCATGGACGCAAAATAGGTTATAAAGGAACTTTTCCAAAACCCATTACAGTTGACGAAGCTGTTAAAAAAATAAGTTTTATGGGAAGACCGCCTGCCGGAGTTCTTGCTTTTGGCAGTAAAGAATGTAAAACAGCGGCGATCATGTCCGGCGGCGCGCCAAAAAATGCGGAAGATGCTCTGCAGGAAGGCGTTGATTTATTTGTAACAGGCGAAAGTTCTCATTCGGTTTATCATAAGTGCCTGGAAGGAAAACTTAACATGATTGCCGGCGGGCATTACAGTACAGAAGTCTGGGGTGTTCAGGCTGTCATGCGTCACTGTTCGGCAGAGCTTGGAATAGAAACTGAATTTTTAGATATACCAACAGGATTATAAGAAAGGAGCAAAACTATGAAACAATGCTTAAAGAATTTTTTTACAAAAGAAAATTTTACAAAGGAAAAAGTCCTGCCGTTATCGCTGACGGCATTTATTATTTTGGCGGATCAAGTTACAAAGGCAATTATTGTTAAAATCCAGCCTTTATTTCCTGCATTAATAAAAAATGTTTTTGACAACGATTTACTGTGGATTTACCATGTGCGAAACAAAGCAATAGCTTTTAGTCTTGGAGAAAACCTTCCGGAGTTTGTTAAACCCATTACTTTTATTATTCTTCCCATTCTGGTTTTATGTTTTCTGGTTTTTTACTACTTTAAATCTAATGAATTTACCCAGCTCCAGCGCTGGGCTGCTGCAGGTATTATCGGCGGCGGCCTTGGGAATATAGCCGACCGTATATTCCGGCCGGACGGAGTTGTGGATTTTATCAGCGTAAGATTGCCGGACTTTTTTGAACCAATTTTTGGCAGGAATCCCCGCTGGCCGACTTTTAATATAGCGGACTCATCTGTTGTAGTGTGCTGTATTTTGCTGCTTATCACCATGTTTATAAGTCCTTCAAAAACTGAAAAGGAAAAATAAAATGGATAAAAGACTTAATACAATACTGTTCATTCTTGGAGCTACTTTATTTAATGTTATTGTAGCGGTAATCAGCTTTATAATTCTGGCTCTTTTTTACGGTAATTTTATTATTTCGCTGATACCGGAATCCGGTCAGGCATGGGGGTTTTCTCTTGTTTTCCTGGCATCCATTGCAATTTCCATTCTTGTTTACCGCATTGTATTAAGGTATTTTTTAACAAAGATTGACGTAGAAAAATATTTTGATCCGCTCTTTGTAAGACGAAACGTTAAAAAGCCCTGAAGTGCTATTCTCTGAATAGCGCTATCCTCTGAATAGCTGTACGAATTCCCCGGGGCTTATGTCCACAGCGCCAAGGTCTGTTTTATAATCCAGCGGCATACCCATATCAAAAAATGAAAAACCGTTATTTTGCAAATAGCGAGTAGTATGTATTATCTGTACTGTCCCCGCATTATCTTCCTCGTAAAAACCGGAATAACTTGTGTAGACTTTTCCGCATGCAACGCCGAATTCACCGGCAACAAGTTCTCCGCCGCGGTAAAGGGCAAAGGAAGTAGGGTATACATTAGCCTGCGGGAGACTGCGGATAACCTTGATTGAATCGACCAGCGGCGGGGTTAGCCAGTCGCAACCGTGTTTTTCCACACAACGGTCTATAATCCGGTCAAATTCAACATCAGCTTTTAGTTCATATCGATTTAAATATTTACGGATGGATTTTTTAACGTGCAGATTTTCGTAAAAAAGAGCAGAACGGACAAGATGCAGTTTTGGGAGCATAATGTAAAAAGGACTGTTTTCCTCGTTGGAAACATTTGTGGACATTACCAAAAACCCGGCTTCCATCAATCTGGCGACAAAATAAGGGTCAAAACCTTCGGCAATACAGAATTCCTCACTGTAATTGGTGGTCAGCATGGCGTCCACTATCTTATGGCAGTCATCCGGGGGAGTAATATATATGTATCCCGAAAGGGTATATTTTATATCCATGTCTATTGTAACCTCAACCGAGCCTAAGAATCGTAGGTTCGTGGCGAAGGTTCCCCTCTTGACGAAACTCTATCAATATTCTAGACTAAATAATCACTTTTGTTATGGAAGAACCTTAGATTTGTCAGGGTATATTAATCCCGGGGCAAATCTTATATATAGGAGAAGATACCATGAAACGCACTTATCAACCCAGTAAGGTAAAAAGAAACCGCAAATTTGGGTTTCGCGCCCGTATGAAGACCAAGGGCGGTCGGCTTGTTTTAAAGCGCCGCAGGGCAAAGGGCAGGATAAAACTATCTGTTTCTGACGAGAAAAAGCCTTATTAGAGATATTAAGACATCCTTCCGCTTTAGACGGGAGGAGCATTTAAAGGGAAGGGAAGATATCCGGGAGGTTTTTGACAACGGAAAACGATATGGCTGTCAGGGCGCTAAACTTTTTGTTTTAAAAAACGATTTGTCCTATAACCGTATTTGTTTTTCATTATCCCGGGCTTTCGGAAATGCAGTGATCAGGAACCGGGCAAAGCGCCTGGGACGTGAAGCTTACAGATTGATGAAGAACCGTCTTTTGGGCGGATATGATTTAATCCTTCTGGTCTATCCTGACAGTCTGCAAAGCATGCAAGGCATGCTAAGCAGGCAGGAACAGCTTGAATCCCTTTTTACCAAAGCCGGTTTATTAAAATGAAGAATATAGCGCTTATACTTATACGTTTTTATCAATATGCGATCTCCCCGCATTTTCCGCCGGCTTGCAGGTATTATCCTAGCTGTTCGGTTTATGCCTACGAAGCAGTAAATAAATACGGATTTTTTCACGGCAGTCTGATGGCGGCAAAGAGGATTATGCGCTGTCACCCGCTGCACCGCGGCGGTTATGATCCTGTGCCGGACCTGACCACTTGAAAGTGGTTGGGGGAACTATCGAAATAAAAAGGAAGTAAGATGGAAAGAAATACAATATTGGCTGTTGTGTTATCCACAGTTGTACTGATAGGTTCTTTTTTGATACAAGGTTTTTTTATAACCAAAAATCAACAGGAGCAGGCAACCCGGACCACGCAATCACAGAGCGAAACAGAGACTGCTCCGGATATGCAGCAGCCGTTTACACAAACACCTGAGTTTACAGCGCCAACAACGCCGCAATCGCAGCAGCCGTCGCAGATGCAGCAATCGCCGCAGCAACCGACAACGCCATTTGCAGATCAACAGTTAGCTGCAGCGCAGGGTACATTTATTGCTCCTGAGCCGCCTATAGTAATAGACACCGAATTATTCACCGCTACCCTTACGAATCAGGGCGGCGACATGATTTCTTTTATATGGAAAGATCCAAAACGTAAAAACGATGTGGAATTAATTTTTTCCAGCGATGCCGATGCATTCAGGAATATATCCGGACAACCCACACGCGCTTTTTCAATTGCATTAGGAGATCATAATGCTGCTCCTTTAAACGATTATTTTCATGTAAACAGAATCTCTGATTATTCTGTGGAATTTTACCGTGATTATTCTGTACCTTCGGCTGTTTACGGCACAGAAGGCAGATTCAGGTTAATAAAACGCTACGAATTTAAACCTGCAGAGTTCATGTTCGAATTGCGGATAACGCTGGAAGGCGGAAGCTTCGCGCAGAATTTTGACTCGTTCGGCAACACATATACATTATCATTTGGTCCGCAGATTGGTCCTGCTTTTGAAAAACTGGACAGATACTACGATACCCGCAATTATTTTATTTATATCAACGGTAAACGAAGGAATGCAAAGGTAAATGATTTTATCGACAGCCGTCCTTCATGGGGTGCAATCTCCGGCAAGTACTTTGCTTTTATCGCTATTCCGCATTTGCTTCAGCATCCGCAGTATACATTTAACTTTTCCAATAAAGCGGAACCGGGCATTACCGAAGCTTCAAGGCTTAATATAATTCGTCCTATAACACAGGCTCAAAGGATAGATGATTATTACCGTTTTTATCTGGGGCCAAAAACCCAGGAAACCCTTTCTATTTACAGCACTGGTATGAGTGATTTTAATGACATGAGAGAAGCCAACCTTCTGGAAGTAGCAAGTTCGCGCGGAATTTTATCGCCGCTGGAAAAACTTTTAAAATGGCTGCTTGTAAATTTTCATAAGGTTATTCCCAATTACGGTATTTGTATAATTATCTTAACATTGCTTATTAAAATTGCTTTTTTCCCGCTGACAAAAAAAGGATCGGAAGCTACTTTGCGTATGCAGGCTCTGGCGCCAAAGATTAAGGAAATACAGGAAAAATACAAAGGCAATCAGCAAAAACTACAGCAGGAAATGGGTAACTTCTACAAGCAGGAAGGTTATAATCCTCTTTCCGGATGCCTTCCAATGCTGCTGCAGCTTCCTATATTCATCGCCATGTATCAATTGTTCAACAATCATTTTGACCTTCGCGGCGCGGAATTTATTCCCGGCTGGATACCAGATCTTTCTGCTCCTGAACATATTGTTAAATTCCCCCAAGGTGTTGAGATACTGATGTTTACTGCGCTTCGCGGACTGCCGTTTATCTATGTAGCTTCGCAGCTGCTATACGGTAAAGTTACACAAATGCCCGGACAGCAGTCAAATAATCAGATGAAAATGATGTTATACGTCATGCCAATTGTGTTTTTCTTTGTGCTTTACAATGTACCGTCTGGATTATTAATATACTGGATTTTTTCTAACCTTTTCACGCTGGTTCAGCAGGTAATTATTAACAAATTTATTATTGCCAAGAAAAAGAAAGAAGAGCAGGAAAAACCGCCTGAGCCGGAGAATAAAATTGCTCCCGGCAAAAAGAAAAAGAAGAAATTTTAACTTAAGGAGAATATATGGAATTTGAATTTGAAGGCCGCACCGAAAAAGAAGCAATCGACAGGGCAGCGGGAGAACTTGGTCTTGAAAAAGACGATTTTGATGTTGAGATTCTTGAAACACACAAGAGCGGTTTATTCAAAAAAGGTTTAGTCCGAATCAGGGTTCATGTGGGAGATTTTGGAACACCATCCAAAAGCCGTCCTTCCAGCCCCAGAGCCAAAAATGATTCTGATATGGAAAGAGACAATATTGGAAATACCATTGGCAAAGCAGTTTTTGGAGAACCTTTACCGCAGAATGAGTTCGAAGAAAAAATGATTGAATTTACATCCGGTCTTATTGAACGCATGGGGTATCCCGGCAAAGTTTCTATTCTGTTCCGGGAAAAACAAAAACTGGGAATTAAAATTGATTCCAGCCATTCATCGATATTAATTGGTAAAAAAGGCAAGAATCTTGATGCGCTGCAATTACTGTTAAATATCTACGCAGGGCGCCTTGGCAAGGAAGATGTGCGTGTAATTCTGGATACCGAAAATTACCGGATCCGCAGGGAAGAATCACTTGTGCGCCTTGCCTACAATGTTGCAGAAAAAGTACGCGAAAGCCGCGGTTCTGTTCTGCTTGAACCCATGAATCCTTTTGACAGATGGCTTATCCATACCACATTAAATGACATTGGAGATGTTGAAACCAAAAGCGAAGGAGATGGTTTATATAAACAGGTACGTGTGTTTTACCGCGGGTTAAAGTAAGAAAAACTCACGGGGTATAATTAAGGTTGATGTATGAGAAGTGTCGCTTTATTTACAGTGGTTTTTGCTCTTATTGCGCATGCAGCATTTGGTATTCCGCTGGAAAGCCTTGTTTCTCCTGCTCAGGCAGCGCAATTGCGAAGATTTGAACATGGCGGCAGCATCTCTGAAACGCAGTTAAGAAATCCGGCGCCAAAGCTGATGCCAAATAACAGCGCTTTGCGGCAATTGGCTGCCGGAAATATTAGTGCCATAAATCCCAGCATGATGGTGGAGACTCTTTACTTGTACAGGAAACCGGAACATTTGCATACAAACGTCAGCCTTTGGGACGAAGATCAAAAAATAAAGGTATTTAATCAGATTATAGCCGTAAGCACTCTGGAAGGAATCGAATATTATTCGATGAGCCGGGGTTCCATGCGCACATTTTATGAATATTCACGAATTATTGACGGACCGGTATCTAAAAACCCTGTGCCTGATCCTGTCTATTCGCAGGTTCCCGCAACACTGACCCTGTTTGCAAGGCAAAAAGACCTTACTTTTGGCGACAATATTTACCGTTATGACTACATTACAACACGCGAAGCTGTCTTTTTTACCCAGGAGAATATAACCGCTCTAACATACGGTTTTATTCCGGTGATAGGAAAAGGCAATTTGCGGTCGGTAATGGCAATTTTTGACTGCGGCGACTCATTTTTGGTTTATACCGTTTCCATAGCAAAAGCGCTTTCTGTACCTGGTATGGGCGACAGAGTCAGTAATTCATTCAGTAACAGGGCAGATGCTGTTTTATCCTGGTTTAAAACCATGCTGGACAGCGAATTATAATAAAATACCCCTTAAATTTTGTGCTTTTACCATTTTCTTTTCTTTATATTTATTGTATAATATAGATAGTGCCGAAATTTGTATAAGGATTAATATAATAGGGGTGGTTTAATATGAGACTATTTACCAGATCTGACTTTGACGGCCTGGCTTGCGGGGCGCTTTTGTCATATTTAGGGCTTATTGATGATTGGAAATTTGTTCACCCAAAAGATATCCAGGATGGTCTGGTAGAAGCCACGGATAACGATATTTTGGCAAATATACCCTATATTAAGGGTTGTAAGCTCTGGTTTGACCACCATTCCAGCGAGTCCGAACGCCTTGGTAACGGCGCTTATTTTGAAGGCGTATCAAAGCATGCGCCAAGCTGCGCCAGAGTAGTTTATGAATATTACGGCGGCGACGCCAAATTGGGCAAATTTGCAGAAATGATCCATTATGTTGATAAAGTAGATTCCGGCGACCTTTCTTCCGACGAAATCCTGGATCCAAAAGGCTGGGTGCTTTTAGGATTTATCATGGACCCAAGGACCGGTCTTGGCCGTTTCCGGAATTTTACAATCAGTAATTATGATTTAATGACAAGCCTTGCCAAAGCATGCGCAGAAAAATCGATATACGATATTCTAAACATGCCGGACGTTAAGGAACGCCTTGACCTTTACTACCAGCAAAAAGATCTTTTTATTGGCATGGTAAAAGAGCATGCCTGTGTCGAAGGCAATGTAATAAAAGTGGATCTGCGCGATGTAGAAACAATTTATGCCGGCAACAGGTTTATTATTTATACGCTTTTCCCGGAGCAGAATATTTCTGTCTGGATTGTAGACGGCCGTAATAAATCCAATGTAGCAATTACCGTTGGTTACAGCATAGTAAACCGCTCCTGTAATGTTGATGTCGGCTCTTTAATGCTGTCTTTTGGCGGCGGCGGTCACAAACAGGTTGGCACCTGTCAGGTTACCTACGAAGATGCTGACAGAATTATTCCCGAGATTATGGAAAAGGTTAAATAGCGGTTGGTGGTTTTTTTGTAATTTATCATTAATTTACTGTTAAATCATCAATAATATCTTGTTTATATAATCTAATTTGTATAATATTCATATATGGCAGCAAAAGAAACTGTAATTCCTCTTTCTAAAGTACTAATATCTCCGGACAGCAAGAGTATAAACAAGAAATATATCGATATTATCCTGGAAGAAGAAGTGCCTGTTTTATGCATTAACCGCAGCGCACAAAAAAAACGCCTTATGCCTTTTAAGGTTTTATACGATAATAACGAAAATTTTTGGCAAAAAAACGATAGCTGGGAATATTATTTTACATCGGAAGGTTTTAACACAATAAAGGAAAAATCTATTGTTAAACTTGGCGCCTGGGATCTGGAAAGACTGCCTGTTGTGCAGCCTGCTGCTTCGCAGCTTGCCAAAAAAGATGATGATATCGAAGAGCTGGAAGCCGCTTCGGAATCGGAGATTGAGGCAGGATTCGGGCGCGAGTACAAGTCTTTTGCCGGGATGTCCACAGCGGAAAAAGTTGATTATCTTAACAATAACAAAAAACGGCTTAATGAGATGATTGCAGCAAAACCCAGGGATGAAGCAGAAGTTGCAAAAGCCCTTGTTGATACAACCAAAGATGCCGCATTAATTAACCACGCAGTTCTGGAAGATGCAATTTATCTTGCAGACGACGAAGCAAAGAAAGTTACTCAGGATATAGTTGATTCCACGCACGAAATGGTAAAATCGTCTGCACAGTTAATATCGGAAAATATTTTCAGCAATTCATTAATGGATACCCTTGTTAAAAAATCCAACGGTACAATTATCCAGCATATGACGCGTGTGTACCTTAACGGGATTTCATTTCTTACCTTTTACAATAATCTTGTTTCTACATCCAGCGCCATTCAAAAAATGCGGATTAACTTTGCCGCCAAATACAAGAAGTTTTATCATGCCCTGCTTCCGCATCTTGAGTTTGACAACATTATTCTTGAGCGCGTTTTTTACGGCGGCATGAGGGCTGTTCCGCCGGATCTTTACTTTAAGTGGGCTGTCGATTTTTTAATTCACGATATTGGCAAAGCTGCCGCCGTAGAGTATCACGAAGGCGAATCAAAATATAACCGCCAGATTGTAATTGACCATGTTAAGCAAGGTTATAAATCTATTATGTCCAAAACAAACTATCCAATGGAAGCAAGCCTTATAACAGGGTATCATCACGAATACTACGGCGACCCGGAAGGCTACGGATATTTCCGCGCGTATTTAACGCAGTACAGAAAAAACAACCCGGACGCAAAAACCGATTACTGCATAACATACGATCTGGAACCTATTTTAGACTATCAGGCCCTTGC